>DASUDJ010000368.1:0-6616 GCA_036275635.1 Limnobacter sp.
GGTGTATTACCAGGCTTTCAACCCCACGCTTGATTTTGTGGGTATTGCCCGGGCCAACCTGATCACCGGCCGCAACATACCCGACAACCGGGAGTTCAACCTGCAGGGCATCCTCGGTAAAACCGTTTACCAGGCACCGGGCCAGGAGGTTGAAATAGGCGCCTCCCTTTTCCTGTGGACATTCCAGAAAAACCTGCGCTTCTATACTTTCGGTCAAGGTGGTTATTACAGTCCGCAGGCCTTTGGCTCACTGACCTTCCCCATCACCTGGAGCGGACAAAGGCATGACTGGTCCTGGCAGGCGCAGGCGCGCGTGGGAGCGAGTGAATCGCGGGAAGACCCAACAGACCTGTATCCACTGAATCCTGAACTGGCCAGTGCAGCGGCTGCACTGGGCAATCCGGTGCGTGAGGCTGGCGGGCCAGGCGGCGGGGTCAGCAGCGGTTTCAGGCTTGCCCTGGAAAAGAAGCTGAAGAACAACCTGGTGGTGGGCGGATACTTTGACATTGACCGCTCTGAAGGTTACAACCCTGACAGACTCCAGCTTTATCTGAAATATTCATTCGGTGATTTTTTCGAGCTGGGAATTCCACCGGAAGGCGTGACAGCCTACTCAAGGTTTTGAATGATTGATCTGCCCAAACCTGGCGCCTACGTGGTGCGTGCTCCGGATGCAGACGCTTTTTCTGGAAGCGTGGTGCAGCACTGGCTCGACTCCCAGGAAGAAACGCCCTTCAAGGCTTGCCTGTGGCTGACAGCCCGCCCCACCCGCCTTGTTCGTCAACTGCTTGAACCTTATCTGCTGAACACCGCGTCTGCACCCAAGGGCCTTGATGTGATTTCAGTGCGCAGGTTGCTGGGCAAAGGCAGCACATCCAGCGGCATGCGTGACCTGTGCCGGTCGCTGAACACGGTGCTGGCGCTGAAACCTGCCCTGGTGGTGATTGACCATGCGGCATTGTGGTTTCAGAACACCGGAGAGGAGCTCGCCAACCGGAACCCGATGGCGCAAATGCATCTGCTTCAGCAATGGGCCCGATATGCAAGGGCCCATGTGGTGGCACCTGTTGAAAATGAACTGCCTGAATGGTGTACCTTTGCAGACGGTCTGGCAGAAGTGGACAGCAGGGGTCAGTTCGAATTCCAACCCTGGTGGCCCACTCAGTGGGGTATGCAAACCAGCCTGTGGAACGAGCCCTCAGGTTTTTCTGAATTGCCGATGCACCAGGTGCTGGACAGCCGCCAGTTCAGTCAGCTGAAACAGCTGGCGCAGACCTGCCACCAATTGCGCTTTGGGGGCAACCCGCTCCACGGTCTTCATGTACAGGCCCATGGTGAAATCAGCCCGCGTGATGCGTCCGTGCTTCTGCGCATGGGTGCGGACACAGTCTGGATGAAAAAGGAAAGAATCGACAGCTGGCTGGGTGTGCCAGCTGGCAGGGTAGAGGTGCTGACGCCACCTGACATGTTGCCTGCAATGCAGGACAGCAGCTTTGCAAGGGATCTTCATGAGGTATTCATGCCGGGCCAACTGACCGTGGTGCCCAACCCTGTTTTTTCAACCCGCGGCCTGATGATGCTTCAACTGGCGCGGCGCTGGGGCATGCACTGCACGCTGGTCAGGCTGTCCCTGTTGCCCCACATTGCTGCGCAAACCGCCCTGCGGCTGGCCAACTGGTCCCATGCAACCTGCGTCTTCACAGCCACCCGGGAAGCAATTTACCTGCTGAAGACCAGCCTGGCTGAGCCCGAGGAAACCGCCTACCGGCAGTGGCTGGAATCCTGTTTCAGGGAGAAACTGTCGGTGCTGTTCAGTGGGGACATCCAGTTCCAGGGAGAGGAAACCCAGGTCCAGTTGCTGACTGAATTGCATGAAGAACCTGAACCGCTGACATTCGATGAACTGATGGGAAACGACACCGATGAAGAGGCCCGGCTTGCAGAGCTGTGGAATCATGCGCAACAGATGCCTGACAGCAAGCGGCCCTGGGGCCACCGCCTTGACGCGCTGCTGGCCGGAGAAATGAAATGATCATCATCGCACTGGTATTGAGTGGCCTGGTGCTGGGCGTGCTGCTGACCATCATGCTGGCTGGCAAGCTGATGAACAACCCGGCCAGCAGGATCTGGCTGAGCCGCTGGCTGAACTGGAGCAACAACAGGATTCCCGACGACTGCACACAGCTGGTTCGGCATGGCAAGTGGATCGGCTCCCTGGACAACAGGGAGGACACATGATCATCATTGCAATTGCATCCGCCACGGGAGGCGCCGGGCGAACCAGCCTTGCAATCGCCGCAGCGAACCAGCTTGCCCAGCTGGGCAGGCAGGTGGTTTTGATGCAGGCCGACCCAGCCAACAACCTGGAATTCCAGCTTGGCAGTGCAGGCAAAAGCAGTCATGGCCTGGGCCACGTGCTGTTGAACAACCTGCCACCTGGCCCGCTGATGAAAACAGCCCCTGCAGGCTTCCGCTTCCTGCCATTTGGGCCGGTCAGTGTCGGGGAACAAATGGAGATCGAGCAGCGGCTTTACCAGCAGCAGGAACAGTTGACCCGGATTTTCCAGGATGACGCATTTCCGGACTCCTGCGTGGTGCTGATTGACCTGCCGCGCTGGCCCAGCCCCATATGCCAGCAGGTGATGGCGCTGGCCGACCTGAACCTGGTTGCCCTGGTACCCGACTCTGCATCTGTGCTGGGCATTGACAGCCTGCTGCCACAATTGCTGGAAAGCCGCGGTGCCTCCTATTTCCTGATGAACAGGTTCGACTCCTCCAAGGTGCTGCACCTGGACCTGTGGACCCTCTGCAAGACAAAGCTCAGCCACAGGCTGCTGCCTTTTTACCTGCATGAAGACCAGGCCCTGCCGGAGAGCCTCGCAACGGGACTTTCCCTGGCCGATTACGCACCACGCTCCCAACTGGTTGAAGACCAGCAGAAGCTGTGCAACTGGATTGACCTGGAGATGGGATGAAATACACACCCAGCCACCTGACCAGGATTTTCGAGCGCCTGCTGGACCTTCGGGAAATACCGGGCCAGGGTGCAGGCCGGCGGCTGGCACGCCTGTTCCAGGCGCTTTGGTTGAGGCCCAACAGCCTGAACAGTGCGCTGGAAAACTCCGGTGGCCAACAGGGCCAAGGCCTGGTTCAAATCATGTTGCGGCTCCTGGTGGTGGCCCTGCAGGATTTGTTCAGGCCCCTTTTCTGGCTGTTCCGGAAAGCGATTGCCGAGCCCTGGCGTGCTGCCAGGAAGGCGCAGGATCGGTGGACAGACCAACTGGTGCATGCAGCAAGGCTGGAGCAACGAATCGAGCAGGTTGGAAGGATGGTGCTGTACAACAAGCCGATGCGCTGGGCACTGGGCATCCTGGCGTTGGGGCTTTTCCTGTTCACTGCACAGGCCTCGCTGCCGCTGGCGGGCCAATGGGTGTTCGTGGCCGTGTGCTACCTGTTCGCCCTGCTGTTCAAGCGCATGCCGGAGCGGTTTGCCAACCTGTGCCTGATGGCGCTGACCAGCCTGCTGCTGGCACGTTACGTGTTCTGGCGGATCACCAGTTCCATGGACCTGGAGAGCACCACTGAAATGGTGCTGGGGTATCTCCTGCTGATTGCGGAGGCCTACACCTGGATCATCCTGATTTTCGGCTTCATCCAGACGGCCTGGCCCCTGAAGCGGAAGCCGCTGCCGCTTGAACTGAACCTGAATGAATGGCCCACAGTGGATGTGTTCATTCCAACCTACAATGAACCCCTGTCGGTTGTGCGACCCACCGTGTATGCAGCCAAGGGCCTGGACTGGCCGCTGGATAAAATCACGGTGTACATCCTGGATGACGGCCACCGCCCGGCCTTCGAGGAATTCGCCCGGCAGGCCGGGGTGGAATACATTTCCCGGCCTGACAACTCCCATGCCAAGGCAGGCAACATCAACTATGCCCTGAAGCAGACCCATGGGCAGTATGTGGCAATTTTCGACTGCGACCACATACCCACCCGGTCCTTCCTTCAAACCAGCATGGGCTGGTTTGCCCGCGACCCCAAGTGTGTACTGGTACAGACCCCACACCATTTTTTCTCGGCGGATCCGTTTGAGCGCAACTTCAATTCCTTCAGGCAGATGCCCAATGAAGGCTCGCTGTTCTATGGCCTGATCCAGGACGGCAACGACTACTGGAATGCATCCTTTTTCTGTGGCAGCTGCGCAGTCATTGAACGCAAGGCCCTGCTGGAGGTGGGCGGCATTGCAGTGGAAACCGTGACGGAAGACGCCCACACCGCACTGAAACTGCATGCCCTGGGTTACCACAGTGCCTACCTGAACAATGTACAGGCAGCAGGCCTGGCCACGGAAACCCTGGCAGGGCACATTGGCCAGCGCATACGCTGGGCGCGTGGCATGGCGCAGATTTTCCGCACAGACAACCCGATGTTCAAGGAAGGGCTCAGCCTGTTCCAGCGCATCTGCTATTCCAATGCCATGCTGCATTTCTTCTATGGCATTCCGCGCCTGCTGTTCCTGGTCATGCCGATGGCCTACCTGTTTTTTGAACAGCACCTGATCAATGCAGCAGCAGTCACGATTCTCAGCTATGCCCTGCCGCAGCTGATCATATCCAGCTACACCAACTCGATCATCCAGGGCAAGTACCGGCGCTCATTCTGGTCCGAAGTGTATGAAACCGTGCTGTCCTGGTACATCATCCTGCCCACCACGCTGGCCTTCATCAATCCGAAACTGGGCAAGTTCAATGTGACGTCCAAGGGTGGCCTGATCGAGAAAAGCTATTTTGATGCCAACATTGCCAAGCCCTACCTGTTCCTGCTGCTGCTGAACCTGGTGGGATTTGTGATTGGCCTGTTCCGGCTTGCGATTTTCAACACCCATGAAACAGGCACCGTGATCATGAACCTGCTGTGGTGCGGTTTCAACCTGGCCATACTGGGTGCGGCAGTGGGCGTGGCCACTGAATCGGTGCAGAAACATGTTCACCACCGGGTGCGCATGGTGATTCCGGCTTTCCTGAAACTGCCGGGTGGTTATACCCTCAGTTGCCACACCGAGGAATACTCGGCAGGTGGACTGACCCTGGCCGTGCCGGACACCACCGGCATACGGGAATTCAGCCAGGTGCAGGTGGGCCTGCATCGGGGCGACAGGGAATTCCTGTTCCCGGCGAAAATCCACTTTGCCGACCATGGTCTTGTGGAAGCCGTGTTCACCGCCCTCACACCCGAACAGGAAACCCAGTTGATCCAGTGCACCTTTGGCCGGGCCGACGCCTGGCTGAACTGGCAGGAAGACCAGACCCGGGATCGGGCACTGGGCGGCCTCAAGGATGTATTCAACAAGGGCCTGATTGGCTATGTTCGCCTGTTCAATTGGTTGAAAGACGGTGCAACCAGCCTTGGCAACCGCCTGCTGGGCCAGCACAACACCAGCGAGAAGTGGGAGAACTAGGCGCATGCTGGTGTGGAACCTGTACTTCCTGATCAAGATCGGCCTGCACCTGGCAGGCCAGATCATGCTGAGCCCGGTGTTGAACCTGGTTCTGTTTGCTGCACTGGTCATCAGCAACCCCGCCTTTTACGTGAACAGGCGGCTGTTGAAAGTACTGCGCTATGCAGTGTTCACCGGGCCGGCCATTGCCTTGCTGCTGCATGAATGCGGCCTGACCGTGTCGTTGGCACTGATTGACCAGATCAAGGCCCTGTTTGGATTCTCAACCGACTACCTGTGGGAACTGGTCAAGCGCACCATTCAACCCTGGATGCTGTGGGGCGCCCTGCTGGCCTTCATGCTGGTGCAGGTATTCGATCGCTACCTGCGGACAAGCGCCTGGGTGGGGCTGGGTTTGCTGGGAATCTGGTTGCTCCAGGCAGAACCGCAACGCATGCTTCAGGGGCGCGATTCAACTGCCGTGCTGGATACCCAAGTGATTCAGACCCGTGAAAACCTTTCGCCTGCTGAATTGCTGGCCCTGGGCCAGGTGGAATTCCAGAAACTGGAAGCCGCCCGAAACCCGCAGGACCAGTCGGTTGACCCGGATGAGGGTCCAGATACATCCAATCCTGGCAATGGGCCAACCGCCGTGCTGAATGCTTTTTTCGAGCAGCAGCGCAAGCTGAGCATGAAACCTTTCTCACCTGCCACAAGCCCGGATTTCGATGTGATCGTGCTGCAGGTCTGCTCCCTGTCCTGGGCCGACCTGCAACATGCGAAACAGGCCAGGCACCCCGCCCTGCAACAGGCTGATTTCATTTTCGAAAACTTCAACTCGGCCACCAGTTATTCCGGTCCGGCTGCAATCCGACTGCTGCGCGGAAAATGTGGCCAATCACCCCATGATGAGCTGTACAGGCCGGCCGACAGCAGCTGCATGCTGTTCCAGCAATTGCGCAGCGCAGGCTTTGCAGTGGAAATGGGCCTGAATCATGACGGCCTTTTCCAGGATTTTGCAAAGCTGGTGAAGACCAACCTGGGTGCGGAGGCAGTCCAGCGGGTACAACATGATGATGTGGCGGCCGGTGTGGTGGCCTTTGACGGTTCAAAGGTGGGGCGGGATGGGGATTACCTGCGTGCCTGGTGGAACGGGCGGCTGGAAAAGGGTGGTGC
>DASUDJ010000369.1:0-2633 GCA_036275635.1 Limnobacter sp.
CATCCTGTGTGAGGACCAGCAGACCGGTTGAATCAATGTCCAGCCGACCGGCTGGCGCAAGGCCTTTCAGCATGGCGGGCTGAAACGGTGTGGAAGTTTTGCGATCAGCCTGGTTTTCCAGCCCAAGGCATTCCATGGCCGCCCTGTACTTGCCTTCTGGCTGGCCCGACACCACGCCAATCGGCTTGTGATAAAGAATTGTGACCTGTTTGCCCAGCACGTTCTTGGCCCGTGCATCCAGGTCAATGGTGACCGTGGGCAGCACTTTTGCACCCAGTTCATCCACCACCTTGCCATTCACCCGCACCCAGCCATTCTCAATCAGGAAGTCGGCTTCCCGGCGGGAACACAGGCCCTTGGCAGCCATGATCTTGCTAAGGCGCTGGGGCTCGAAAGGGTCCAGCATGTCCAGTGTATTGGTTCCGCTGACCTTGCTTCGGCGAGGCCTTGCAGTGCCAGTGGGCGGGGCAACCGGCGCGCTGCGCAGGGCTGCCCGGTTGCGGCCAGAGGGGGCTGCCTGCCCTTGTCTGCCAGGTTTGGCTGCACCCGTGCCCATGCCACTGCCCGCAGTCGGCCGGCCGCGACCTGCTGTTGAAGGTTTCGCTGCCGCCGCCGGGGTGCTTCGTGTGCTGGGTCGCTTCGGTGGGCCGGAGCGGCCCGCACTGCTGGTGCTGCCTGCGCTGCCATTGCGGCCTGCGGGTTTTTTCATGATTTCAGCTGGTCCTCTTGAATTGAGGCCGTAGTGTAGGTGAAATCAAGGGCTTAGGCTATGTTCTTTGCAGGTCGGGCGGCAGCAGTTTGTACAGCACGGGTGTGACCAACCTGCCCATGAATGTAGAGGACACCAGCCCGCCAATGATTACCCAAGCCATGGGAGCATACAGCCCGCCCCCCTGGAGTGCCAGCGGCAGCAAGCCGCCCACGGCTGTGGCGCTGGTCAGCAGGATGGGCAGAAAGCGGATGCGGCCTGCTTCTTCAATCGACTCATCCAGCCCCTTGCCTTCCTCACGCAACTGGTTGGTGAAGTCAACCAGCAGGATGGAGTTCTTGATCTCAATACCGATCAGTGCAATGAAGCCGATGATGGCCGTGAAGCTGAGCGAGTTGCCACTCAGGAACAAGGCCACCATGCCACCAGTTACCCCAAGTGGAATCACGAACAGCACAATCAGCGTGCTCTTGAAGCTGCCAAACTCCAGTACAAGAATTGCAAGAATTCCAAATACTGTAATAAGTATTGCCGTGCCGAAACCAGCAAAACTCTCCTGCCGGCTTTTCACTTCACCCGCCATCTGATAGCGGTATTCACCGGGTAGTCCCATTTCATCAATCTGCCTGGCAAGCTCGCTGCTGACCTTGTCGGTGTTGAAGCCAGTGCGGGTATATGCTGTCAGCAGCACGGCCCGCTCGCGGTCAAAGCGGTAGATGCTGTTCAGGTTGTCATCCAGTTCCAGGGTGGTGACCTGGCTGAGCGGCACAGCCTGCCCTGTGCGGGAAATCACATGGAAACCATCCAGTGCATTCAAATCGCTGCGTGCACCCGCAGGTCCGCGCACCACGATGTTATAGGCATCGCCATCGCTCTGTCGAATTTCACCTGCAAACGCACCGGCAATTGCAAGGCGCACCGCCTGGTCCAGTTCAGCCGAGTTCACGCCCAGCAGCCCAGCTTTCTCGAAATTCACTTTCAGGCGAAGGTCTGTTCGGCCAGTGCGCTGCGGGTTGTCCACGTTTTGGGTGCCGGGGTGATTCAGCATGATGCGTTCCACCTTCGCGGCCAGTTCCCGCAGGGTTTCAATTTCCGGACCCATCAGGCGGATGCCGATTGGTGCATCAATCGGCGGGCCGTTTTCAAATTCCCGCACCACCAGGTTGGCACCCGGAATTGTTTTCAACTCGGCCCTTATGTTGTCCAGTAAGGCAGGTGTGTCATCCGTGTACTTGTCCAGTTGCACGAACAGTTCACCCACATTGGACTGCTTGTCCTGCTGGAAAACGTTGTAATAAATCTGCGGATTGCCTTCGCCCACTGTGGCCATCACGGCTTTCACTTCATTGAATTTCTTCAGCCTGTCTTCCACTTGCCTGACTACAGAATCGGTTGCAGTCAGGCTGGCACCGGGTGGCAAACCCACTTCAATCACGAATTGGGGCGTGTTGGCCTTGGGAAACAGTGACATGCCCATCAGCGGCGCCAGTGCAAGGCTGGCGGCAAACAGCACCAGCGAGGCAGCCACCACGGTTTTCGGGGTTTGCAGTGCGCGATGCAGAAGGGGGGTGTAGACCCGGTCGATCAGGCCCATCAGTTTTTGCAGGAAGACATTGCCATGCTCGTTTTCCTCTTTCTTCAGAACCCGACTGGCCAGGAAAGGAATGATGGTGAGCGCAACGAACAGCGAGGCCAATACCGTGAATACCACGGCCACTGGCAGTGAGCGGATGAACTTGCCTGCGTTCTCCGGCAGCATCAAGAGGGGCAGAAAGGCAAACAGCAGGGTTGCGGTACAGCCCAAAACTGCCAGTGAAATCTGCCGCGTAGCCAGTTTCGCTGCTTCGACCCGGTTGTAGCCCATGCGCAGGTAGCGGGCAATGTTTTCAATCACCACGATTGAATCATCCACCAGCAGGCCAAG
>DASUDJ010000370.1:0-3083 GCA_036275635.1 Limnobacter sp.
TACAAAAGACGGAATCTTACCGGCCAATTGAATCATCAATCTTGGGTGGAACACCGGCAATCCAGCCTTCCACCGGGTCAGTCATGGCCGGCAGGCCAAAATTGGAGTCGGCGCGCTTTGCAGCCCATGCTGCAACCAGGCAGCAGATCAGGGCATCCAGGTGGTCCGCCTTCACATCATCAAGCAGGCGGGCGCGCAGGTAGGGGCGAACCTGAGCCCTGATTCCCAGCAACATGCCTTCTTCAATTGCGCACAGCAGTTCGGAACGCGCCATGCGCCGGTCAGGCGTGTCCTTTCGGGGGTCGTCACTCTTGTAACTGGCCCGGTTCAGGATTTTTCGCGCGAAAAAACCCGGGTAGGTTTCAAGCGCAATCCTGTTTTTGTCTCCACGGTGCATGCCTGGAATATGCACACCGGCATTCATCAGCAAGGGTGCGCCGGAATGCAGCATGTAGGCCACGGGTGGGTTCACCCATTTCATGGACGGTGAAGAACCGGCAGGCCCGTCGCATGCCCGGTGGGCAAATTTGTGCCCTGCAGGCCGGGCATCACACCAGGCCTTGAAAACCTCCCGGATCTGCGCCCGGCTCATGCCGGCATAAAAATTGATCATTTCTGGCCAGGCCTTGAAGTCGGTGCGGCCCGCACCAGGCCATTTCAGTCCTTCCACCAGTTGGCGGGACAAGCCGAAAGGCATGTCGATTGCAGCCACGAACCGGGGAGCCTCATCCTGTGCAGCCGTTGCCTGCGACTTTTCAAATACCCGCGGCCCCTCCTTCATCAAGGCTTCGAATTCCGAAAGCGTGTTCAGCGACAACAGGCCATCCACGGCAACCACCGCCCCTTGCCATTGGCCCACGGCCACTGCAATCGGTTTTCTGCGGGAGGGACTGCTGGAAAAATCAATGCCCAGCAAAGATGCATTTTCAAGATTCAAACTTCATTCTCCGATGGCAACAGGGCCTCCAGTACAGCGAGGTGATCCGCTTCATGCAGGGGCTTGTCATGGCGGATCCTCAGCATGCGGGGAAAGCGCACAGCCACGCCGCTTTTGTGCCGGCTTGATCGGGAAATGGCCTCAAACCCCAGCTCAAACACCAGCACCGGGACCACGGTGCGCACGGGGCCGAACTTGTCCACCGTGTGTTTCCGGATTACCCGGTCCACTTCCCTGAACTCCTCATCCGTCAGCCCGGAATAAGCCTTTGCAAAAGGCACCAGTCGCGGCAGGCCGCGGGCCACAGTGTCCTCCACTTTCTCTCCCCTGGCGATGGCCTGCGCCACCTCGCGCGCCTGCTCAGCGTCGGCGGGCGGATTATCCCACACGGCGAAGGTGTAGTCCGTGTACAGGCTGGCCCTTCTTCCATGGCCGCGCTGGGCATACACCAGCACGCAATCCACTGTCATCGGGTCAATTTTCCATTTCCACCACAGGCCATCCACCTTGGTACGCCCCACGCCGTAGCGGGAATTCAGGTGTTTCAGCATGAAGCCTTCCACCCCGCGGGCGCGACTTTCCTGGCGCAACACCTTCAGCTGGTCCCAACTGCTTTCCCTGACTTGCTCAGACAGGCGCAACCTGGGCAGGCCCTGCGCCAGCACCTGCGGATGATAGGTTTCATAAAAGGATTCAAGCTGTGCTCGTCGCTCCCGCAGGGGCAGGCCAACCAGGTTGTGTCCGTGGAGCCGTATCAGGTCATATGCCAAAAACACAACCGGGGAATCCGCCATCAGTTTTTTGGTGACAGTCTTGCGGTTCAGGCGCCCCTGCAGGGCATTGAAACCGGCGGGTACATCGCCTGCCCACACCAGGATTTCCCCGTCCAGGATGCAACCTTCCGGGCAGTGTGAAAATGCCTCCTGCAACTCCGGAAACTGCTCACTCACAAGTTCTTCACCGCGGGACCAGACCCACACCTGGCCGCCATCCTTCATGACCTGCGCGCGTATGCCGTCAAACTTCCACTCCACCAGCCATTCATCCACCGCGCCCAGGCTTTCCGGCTCCTGTTGCAGGGGGTGCGCCAGAAAAAATGGCAGTGGCTGACCAGTTCTGCCTGCCGGCAAACCTGCATCGGGTGCTTGCTCGGCTTCAATCAGGGCCAGGAATTTTTCGGGTCCGGGGTTGTTGCTGGCGTCTGCATAACCCATCAGCCGGGTGGCCACCAGTTTTGCATCAAGTCCCGAAAACTGGGCCAATGCGCGGGTCACCAGCAACTTTGAAACACCCACCCGGAAACCGCCCCCCACCAGCTTCACGAACAGGAAGCGCTCAGCCGCTGTCAATTCATTCCAGCAGGCCATGACGGCTTCAATCCGCTGTTCATCCGGCATTTTGCGCAGGGGCAGTATGCGTTCAGTCATCCACCAGGCCAGGCTGTGCTGGCTGGCTTCTGCGCCGGGTGACAGGGGCAGCACATGGGCAATCGTTTCAGCCAGGTCGCCCACAGCCTGATAGCTTTCCTCAAACAGCCATTCCGGCAGGCCACTCACCTGCAGCGCCGCATTGCGCAGGGTGCGGGTGGGCACGGTGCGCCGGGGTTTGCCCCCGGCCAGGAAATAGACTGCCCATGCAGCATCCTCAGCAGGCGCACCTTCAAAATAGGTGCGCAGGGCCTGAAGCTTGGCCAGGGTGGAGGTGGAACTGTCCAGTTGATTGAACAACTCGGCAAACTGCTTCATTCGATGCCTTCCACCCCACCTGCAGTCGCTGTCTCTGCCGGCGTGCTTTCCGAAACATCGCCCTCGCCTTCACCGCCATACTCGGTGACAAAAGCACGGGCATTCAGGCCCTGGTCCTGCAGCCAACGCACCATCACCGGCACATAGCCATGGGTCACGATCACCTGTTCAGCACCGGTGGCCCCAATTGCCCTCATCAGGCCCGGCCAGTCTGCATGGTCAGACATCACGAAGCCCCGGTCCACATTCCGCCTGCGCCGCCCGCCCCGCAATTGCATCCAACCGGAGGCAAATGCATCCGAATAGGCATTGCCGAAACGTTTCATCCAGCTGGCACCCTGTGCAGCAGGCGGGGCAATTGCAAGACATGTCCTGTAAATCGATTTGTCGGTCACTTCACT
>DASUDJ010000371.1:0-4143 GCA_036275635.1 Limnobacter sp.
GCGCTACCCTGATCCACTGCCCGGCTTCCAACCTGAAACTTGCCAGTGGCATAGCCCCGGTGGCCGCCGCGTTGAAGGCAGGCGTGAATGTGGTGGTTGGCACGGATGGAGCCGCCAGCAACAACAAACTGGACATGTGGGAAGAAGGCCGCCTGGCCTCCCTGCTGTGCAAGGGTGCCAGTGGCGACGCCACCGCCTTCAATGCGGGCCAACTCTTGATGAGCATGACCTGCAATGCGGCCAGGGCCTTGGGCGCAGACCACCTGATCGGCCGGATCGCACAGGGCCTGCAGGCTGACATGATCAGTGTGGCAGTCGGCGAAGCCGCCCACCAGCTGCCGAATCACAACCTGGTTTCAAAGCTGGCCTACAGCGGGGCCTCCCGGGATGTGAAGCATGTCTGGGTGGCTGGCAGTCAAGTTGTGCAATCGCAACAACTTGTAAGGAAAAGGGCACAATTAGTGGGCGAAATCATGCGAAAAACCCAGCGAGTGTGGCAGACTCGTGTCGAGAAAGTTGGTTGAGAGGCGGATAACTATGACAACCTCTAAAGACAGACAAAAACCAACTTGAACCCCTATTTAACCCAAGGAGCAACAATGAAAAAAATGTCGACTCTCACGCAGGTATTGATGGCAGTGGCCGTTGGTACAGCGTCTACAGCCGCAATGGCGCACACAACAGACAAGGGCGAGGCCCTGTCCGGTTACGTTGTGGATGCCAGCAACAAGGTTGTCAAGGACGGCTCCGGTGAGTGCATCCGCACAAGCTATTTCACCGCCGCTTTGGCCATCCAGGAATGCGATCCTGACCTGATTCCCAAGAAGCCTGCTCCTGCCCCGGTTGCTGCACCAGCACCTGCACCCGAGCCTGCACCTGCGCCAATGCCAGTGATCACCAAGGTGAACCTGGAAGCCGACGCGTACTTTGACTTCGACAAGGCAACCCTGAAGCAGGGCGGCAAGGACCGCATCGATGCGGAAATCGCCAAGCTGGGCCAGGTTGAACTGAACAGCGTGATCGCCATCGGCCACACCGACTCAATCGGTTCCGACCAGTACAACCAGAAGCTGTCCGAGCGCCGTGCACAGGCCGTGAAGGACTACATGGTAAGCAAGGGTGTTTCTGCTGACCGCATCCAGATCAAGGGCGCAGGCGAAAGCCAGCCAGTGGCTGACAACAAGACCAAGGAAGGTCGTGCGAAGAACCGTCGCGTTGAAATCGAATTCAATGCAACCCAGAAGACAATGAAGTAATCATCTCTTCAGGTTCTGACCAGAAAAGCCCGGTTCTGCCGGGCTTTTTTGTTGCCTGCATCGGGTAAACTGGACGCTGATGAACCAATTTCCACGAGCACAATTCCATGAGCAGTACAGATTCCAGCAATGTCGACCATGCCGAACTGGCCAAGTTTTCAGCACTGGCCAGCAAGTGGTGGGACCCCAACAGTGAATTCCGCCCCCTCCATGAAATCAACCCACTGCGCCTGAACTGGGTAGATGAGCGGGTTGGCCTGAGCGGCAAGAAAGTGCTGGACGTGGGCTGTGGCGGCGGCATTCTTGCAGAAAGCATGGCCCGCAGGGGAGCGGATGTGCTGGGCATCGACCTGGCAGACAAATCCCTGAAAGTGGCTGAATTGCACAAACTGGAAACTGGTGTTTCAAACGTGAATTACCGCTGCATTTCCGCAGAGCAGTTGGCCACTGAACAGCAAGGCACGTTCGATGTAATCACCTGCCTTGAAATGCTGGAGCACGTGCCTGACCCTGCACTGACCATCCAGGCCTGCGCAGACCTTTGCAAACCGGGTGGTTGGCTTTTCTTTTCAACCATCAACCGGAATCCGAAAAGTTTCATGTTTGCAATCGTGGGGGCAGAGTATGTGCTGAACCTGCTTCCCAAGGGCACACACGAGTACAAAAAGTTCATCAAGCCATCTGAACTGGCCACCTATGCCCGCCAGTCAAAACTTGAATTTTCTGAAATCATCGGACTGGTTTACAACCCCTTGACCAAGGTGTACCGCCTGGCCCGTGACACGGATGTGAATTACATGGTGGCATGCCGCAAACCGGCGTGAGGCAATAAAAGGACTCGGCATGAAGTTACGTGGAATCCTGTTTGACCTCGACGGCACACTGGTGGACACTGCACCTGACCTGTGCGGCACCATCCAGGACATGCAAAGCGACAGGGGGGTTGAAATTACTCCTTACAGGGCCATGGAGCACCTGGCCTCCGGCGGAGCCCGTGCTTTGCTGAAAGTGGGTTTTGGGCTGGAAATGCATTACCCGGATTTTCCAGCCATGCGCTTGGAATTCCTGGAGCGTTATGAAGCCCGCATTGCCCGGGAAAGTGCGGTTTACAGCGGCATACGCCCACTCCTGAATGAAATACGCGCACGCGGCGCCCAATGGGGCATCGTCACCAACAAGCCGTTTTATCTGGCTGAAAAACTGATACAGGAACTGGGCCTTGTGGAAGGCTGCAGCGTGCTGATCGGTGGCGACACGGCGGAGAAGCCCAAACCCTCCCCCCTTCCCTGCCTGATGGCAGCGGGACAACTCCGACTGCCGGTGGAAGAATGCGTCATGATCGGTGATGACCAACGGGATGTGGTGTCAGGACGTGATGCAGGCATGACCACCGTGGCGGTAGAGTATGGCTACATTGCCACGCCAATCGAACAGTGGGGCGCTGACGCAATGGTCAAAACCGCATATGACCTTGCACAGTGGCTTGAAAATAGGATGTAAGCCCCCACATCAAAGGTGTTACAATTAGTTTTCCAATGGGGTCGATCTGGTTTCGACGTGGATTGCAAAGCTATTGGGGCGTGTCGAGGATCAGTTACCTCGTAAATCCATCTGAAAAACTTTAAACGCAAACGACGAACGTTTCGCTCTGGCCGCTTAATTGCCGCCAGGTCCCACACTAGCTCGCCGATGGGCTGGGCGGGGTCAAACCCGCAGTGGGATCATCTACATCGGACCGCCTGTCTGAGCGCCGCTGGCTGACAGGTTAAATAAAGTGGCTCGTGGTTGCAGTAGGGTGTCACTTCCCGCCTGCAACCGCTAAATCCAAACAAGACGACTACACACGTAGAACTGGTAGTGGAGGATTTGCGGACGCGGGTTCAATTCCCGCCGGCTCCACCAGACAAAACAGAAAAGGCTACCCTTGCGGTGGCCTTTTTTGTTTGGAGTGGCTGCTGTTGAGGGAATTGAAGACGCGGACGCAAGCGGCGCTGTTTCTTTACTTCACCTCAAGCACATACTTCGCAATTGTGACTGCATCAGCATCTGTTACCTGGGGCTGCGGAGGCATGGGGTCTTTACCCCACACACCTGAGCCGCCCTGTTTGATCTTTTTGGACAGGGTTTCCACTGCACCCGCATCGCCTGCATACTTTTCAGCCACTTGTTTGAAAGAAGGACCATATTTTTTCTTGTCCACCTGGTGACAGGCAGTGCAGTTGTACTTCCTGACCATGTCCAGATCTGCCTGAACCGGGCTGGCCACCGCCAGCATCTTGGCTGCAAGGATTCCTGCTATCCACTTGCGCATTGCTACATTCCTGAAAAACACAGAACACTTGGAAACATCAGCCACGCTGCACGTTCAGAGTGCAGCGCGGCCGGGCTACTTCACAACCCACCCAACACTCAGTTTGGCTTCACCTGGTAAATATCGCCCTCATCCGTGGCCACATACAGGTTGCCGTCCACACCCTGGACCACCGACCGGAAACGGCCTGCCGGCATGGGCAAAGAAATCACGGTTCGCTTGGAGGTCAGGCCGTTTTTGCTGATGTCCAGCAAATCAAGCCGGTTGCCAACAGGGGTGCCGTGAATGCCGATGCCCATGTACCCGACAACCATTTTTCCATCCCAGTCTTTCCACTGCTTTCCGCTCAGGAACACGCCGGAGGACATACCCTGAGACAGATTTTCATTGTTCCAGGCGGGGCGCATGGCCTTGGGATAGGTCTTGGTGTCTGTCATGGGCATGAAGGCTGCGCGCTTCTTCGGCTCCATCGCACCCATCTGGTTGGGGCTGTAACCACAGTAGGCATCCGGACAATCACCACGACCGCCAATATTCGGCCTTGGATCCCAACCTGCATTGCCGCCATTTACCAGT
>DASUDJ010000372.1:0-11117 GCA_036275635.1 Limnobacter sp.
GCCCGTCTTTCACATAGCGCTTGGCCAGTCGCCTGGGCTCGGAAAGCATCCTGAACAGCCATTCCAGGCCTGATCGCGTCATCCAGGCGGGGGCTCGTGATTTTTCTCCAGCCAGGAAGTCGATGGTGGCACCAGCGCAGATGGCCACCGGCACTCCGGTTTCCTGCTGGTGGCGTGCGGTCCAGAGCTCCTGCTTGGGTGCGCCCAGGCCCACCACCAAGAGATCTGCCCCAGTGTTGCGGATCAGTTCGCAGATGTTGCGGCATTCGTCAGCATCATGTTCAAAACCAAAGGGCGGGCTGTAAACCCCGCAGACCTGCACTCGTGAATAACGAGCCGTGATTCTGCGCGCTGCACGGGCCGCCACTCCCTCACCAGCCCCCAGCAGGAACACCTTCAGTTCGCTTGAACCCGGACTAAGCTCGTGGGCTGCAAATACAGCCGGAACAAGGTCACTGCCGGTGACCACCTCGGGAAGGTCGACCTTGAACAAGCGGGACGCCCAATAAATGGGTTTGCCATCCACCACGCAGAGGCTTGATTCATTCAGCACCCTGCGAAACTCCGGGTTGCGCTTTTGCAGCAATGTCAGGTTGACATTCGGCGTCACGACACGCCTTGGCTTTCCATCATCCTGGCCAGTCCAGGCCAGGATGGCCTGGACCGCCTGTTGCTGGGTCACCGCAGAAAATTCAATGTCAAACAGTGTTTTTCGTACGATGTTCATAGAACGCAGGCTCAATAGGGTTGGGTAGGGTGGCTGCTGTTTTGTCCAGCTTGGCTGTTCTGCGCGCCTTGATCCATTTTTTGCCCAACTGGATGAAGAATTGTTCGTAATAACGGGTAGACACATAAGCCAGGACAAACAAGGCGGCGAACAGCAGGGGGCGCTTCATGTACATCTCGAGCTTGTCGCCCGAGGACAGCCAGGTCATCAGCAGGAACGGGTGGATGATGTACAGGGCATATGAATGCCTTGAGGTCCAGTTCCAGGCTGAATGGGCAAAAACTCTCGTGAGGTGGGCCTGGGAGTTGAACAGCAAGGAGCCGATGAACAGTGCCGCGATATAGGGACGAAGTACGAACAGGACAGGGCTGGGTGGTGCAAGGCTGGCCACAAAAAGGCCCAACATCATGTAAAGGGGATTGATCAGGGCCAGGTTTTTCTTCAGGTACTGTGCCCATGGGGCATTGGAGTGCCACAGCAGGCCCAGGCCAAGACCAATCAACAGTTCATCCATCCTGAAAATGGTGAGTGGATTGAAAAGCGCCTGTTCATGGTAGCGGTAGGCGGTCAACAGAAAACCGACCACGACCAGCATGAACAGCCCGGAACGCCTGAAAAGGTAGAAGGACAGGCCGGCAAGGATGTAGAAATGAATTTCCACGCACACGCTCCACAGGTGTTCCGTTTCCTTGAAGTTCAATGAAGGGAAGTTGTTCACCATCACAAGGAAATGGGCCAGCAGGGAGGAATTGCTGATGTCGGGCAGCCTGAGGCTCAAACCGATGATCAGAAGCAGCCAGAGCAGGGGCATGATCCGCATGGCCCGATTGATGGCGAATTCAGTCAGTGAGGGCTCTGTGATCAGCTTGTGGGCAATCAGGAATCCGGAGAGGCAGAAGAAAATGGCCATGCCGAACTGGCCCACCGCGATGTTCAGGTCCACGTGGGTTTTCGGTCCCAGGGGAAGAAGGTGGCAGGCCAGCACGCACAAAATACTCAAGGCGCGCGCCCCATCAAGGGACTTCCATTGCAGGAGGTTGTTTGGTGGGTAGGGTGACATGAGTCTCTCCTCGAAAAGGTTGGGAGCTCCATGAGTGTCCTGCCCTCACAGAGTTTGGACGCAAGCGTATCAGCGCCCTCTCTGTGGTGAGAAATGGGTGGGTTGTACTACCTATTTATGGGTATGCTGGGTTTGAATTTGACATCGCTCCCAATTCCATGCGTGTTGAATGATCGTGTCCAGGTCTGCAAACCGAGGTTTCCACCCAAGTTCACCCATGGCCAGGCGTGAGTCGGCCACGAGCCTGGCTGGGTCACCTGCGCGGCGGGGAGCGTCAACCACCTGGATTTTCAGACCCGTGATGTCCAGTGCGGAGTTGATGACTTCCTGGACTGAAAATCCCAATCCGTTTCCCAGATTGTATTTCTGGCTGGGGGCTCCATCTTGCAGGGAGAGCAGGGCCAGCCAGTGGGCTTCGCAGAGGTCGCTGATGTGGATGTAATCCCGGATGCAGGTTCCGTCCGGTGTGTCGTAATCGCGACCGAAGACGGAAATCGAGGCTCGGCGGCCCGATGCTGCTTGCAGGACAAGGGGGATCAGATGCGTTTCCGGTTCATGCCTTTCGCCAAGCTGGCCTTCCGGATCGGCCCCAGCAGCGTTGAAATAGCGCAGGCAAACCGACTTTAATCCGTAGGCCCGGTCATAGTCATCCAGGACCTGTTCAATCATCAGCTTGCTGCGTCCATAAGGATTGATTGGCACCTGGGGATGCCTTTCATCAATCGGACAGTAAAGGGGCTCGCCAAAAGTGGCTGCGGTGGAAGAGAAAATGAACTTCCGGATACCGGCTGTATTCATGGCGGCCAGCAGATTCAATGTATTGGCGACATTGTTTTCGTAATACAGGGCTGGCTTTACCACCGATTCGCCTACCTGGATGCAGGATGCAAAATGCATGACGGCATCAAACCGGCGGCTTGAAAAAAGTTCGGCCAGCAGGTGCTTGTCGGCAAGGTCGCCGTGTATGAATTGCCCATGCAGGACAGCATCCCTGTGGCCACTGCTCAGATTGTCCAGCGTGGTGACCTCGCAGCCCTTGCCTGCAAGGTGTTTGACCATGTGTGACCCGATGTAGCCTGCCCCACCTATTACCAATACCTGTAAATTTGCCATGGCTGTTGAGTGATCCGTATTTCGAATATGCGGTTTCAGTGCGCTTGCGATTCAACCGGCTTCATGCATTTTCCATGCAACTTGCCCCGTCAAATCAACACTGAATAGTCAATTTGCTTCCACCTGAAGGTTATCAAGATGAACAATGTTTTGTATCCACTGACCTATCTGGGTTTGTGTCCTTTTCTGATTGTACTGGCGAGGGCCCTGCAGACCCAAAAAGCATTCCAGCCCACCTTCCTTGCAGTGACACCAGCCGAGGCAACCTTTGCCCAGAACAATCTGCCGCCAGATTGCATCGTGGTGTGCCTGTCGGGCCAGGGAACAATCGAGCCGGATGTGCTGCCAACCGATGCACAGTATCAGTCTGTCTACGGCTTCATGAAGGCAAAGTATGGCGGAACTGATCGGGTGTGGCGACAACGGGTCAATAGAGTTTACCGCTTGGTGGAATCGGTCATTCTGAAACAGGAGATCCACATGATGGTGCTCTGGAACGGCAATGATTGCATGGGCAGGATCTGCAGGCTGCTGGCAGAAAAGTACGGTTTGAAGACGGTGTTCCTTGAAAATGGATATTTCCCGAATACCCTGCAGGTGGATCCAAAAGGTGTGAATGCGGAGGCCAGCGTGGCTGACATACCGGCCATCCAGTGGGCGGGTGAGGAACTGTTGAAGGACTCCCGCGACCAGGCGATGCCTTGCGCTGAAAAAATCTCCCCGACTCCAACCAGCCCTCTGAGCCTGTTGCAGCGCTTGAAGTTGAGGTCACAACCGCTTCTTGATCGCAAGTTCTATGACCGGTACCCGGAGTTGCGTGACCAACAGGTCCGCAAGCGGGTGAAAACCCGGCTCCATCTTTCTTCTGCAGCCGCTGTACTGGCCCGGCAGAGGCCATTTGCACTGGTGATATTGCAGGTCCATGATGACACCCAGATCCTGCTGAACTCGAAGCTGTTCAAAAATCCGCGCGATTTCGTCCAGCATTGCTATGACAACATCAGGCAGGTATTTGGTCCTGATTTCCCCGTGGTGATCAAATTGCATCCCGTGGATTTGAACAGGATCTGCTATGCGGGGCTTGCCGCCCGCATGAAGAACACCAGCTGGATAGGGGCAGAGCCTGTGCAACCCCTGCTGGATGGTTGCCAGTTTGTCATGGTGGTGAATTCTTCCGTTGGCTTGCAGTCGATTGCGCTTCACAAGCCCACCATCGTGTTTGGTGACAGTTTCTATTCGCGCGACGAGGTTTGCAGAGTAGTGCGTTCAACCTCGCAGACGCGCATGGTGCTGGAGGAAATGAAGGAGGGCCAGTCAGGTGTGGATTCGCTGGCAATAGACAGGTTCCTGGGATACTTGCGAACCCGTTTTTTTGTGAGAGGTTCCTGGAGCGTGGGTCCAGACACAGACCTTGCTCCTGCGGTTCATAAAATTCATGAAATTCTGGCACCTGCATCCCGTTAGCAGTGCGTTTGCCTTTCCGCCCACCTACCTCAATGCTCCATGCATTCTTTGTAACGCAACCAATCTAGTGACCCATCTGGGTGATGGGTGTCTCCAGAACGGAAGGGGCTTTTGTCCCCAAGAGATTCCAACCGCTAAAAAGTAGGGAAACAAGAACAACACGGCATATATCCGCTTCCAGTTGGCGGGCACGAGGACACAAATTGTTCGCACTTTTCAATGAAGGTGCGGCTTCTCTTTTGTACTACTCTCAGGTGCCTGCGATATGAAACTGAATGATCTAGATACCGCACATGTGTCGGCTGCGACGGTGGTTCCCTACCTGCAGTCCACACTGAAAAGAATTTTCGACATTGTCTTTTCCCTGCTTGTATTGGCCCTGATTTCGCCAATCTGGTTGCTCGCAATTTTCCTGGTTTCACTGGACGGTGGACCTGTGTTCTACAGTCAGCGCAGGGTGGGATTGAACGGCAAGGTTTTCAACTGCTGGAAATTCAGGACCATGGTGGTGAATGCGGAGTCTGTTCTGGAAAAACTGATCAACAGCGATCCCCAGATTGCCCATGAATGGCGCAGCACCCAGAAGTTGCGTGTTGATCCCCGAATCACAAAGGTGGGCAAATGGCTGCGCCGTTGCAGCGTGGATGAATTGCCCCAGTTCATCAATGTGCTGAATGGCACCATGAGCGTGGTGGGCCCACGGCCTTTTGCACGTGACCAGATGAGCCTGTATGACAACGTGGCGCTGGCAAAATACCTGTCTGTCAAACCCGGCCTGACCGGTTCATGGCAGGTGTATGCCCGACATGACACAACGTTTGCCTGCCGGGCAAAGTATGACCAGTTGTACGTGGACCAGGCTTCTTTTGCGCTGGACCTGGCCCTGGTTGCCCGCACTCCCCTGGCCATGCTGAGGGGTCAGTAAAAGCGCTTGATTGAGACCCTCAAAAGGTGGCAGCAGTACTGCATGTCTTGATTGTGGATTTGGCTGTGCAACAATAGGGTTTTTGGTCGGTCCCTTTCCGAGATTTTGCCTGGGGGCTGACCTGTACCTTCAGTGAGCCAGTCATGAGTTATTTCATCAAGTCATCCCGAGTCTCGATGGTTGCCGGTGTGCTTGTCACCCTGCTGTTGGCCTGCAGCGAATCAGGAAACAAGCCAGATGTGACCAGCAATGGGCAATCAGTTAATGCGGGTCCTGCTCCAGCAACTGAGCAATTGGCCCAGTTTGTGGAGGTCTGGAAGACACCCACCTGCGGTTGCTGTGCAGAGTGGGTGAAACATCTTGAAAACAACGGGTTTGTTGTCAAGGTGCATGATGTGAACAACACGGACTCATTCCGGGCTGCATTGGGCATGCCCCAGAAATATGGAAGCTGCCACAGTGCCCGCGTGGGTGGCTATGCAATTGAAGGCCACGTGCCAGCAGAAGACATCAAGAAACTGCTGAGCGAAAAGCCTGTCGACGTAACCGGCCTGTCGGTGCCCGCCATGCCCATGGGCTCACCCGGCATGGAACATCCTGATTTTCCACACAAGCGGGCTGAATACGAGGTACTGCTGGTGAACAAGTCTGGAGGGCACTCCACCTTTACCCGCTATGACGCGGTGAACTGAAAAACAGGAAACCGAGATCAGGTTAGGCTGGTTTGGCCGGGTTGTCCCGAAGTTCGCTGGGGCTTTTGCCGAACCAGCGCTTGCAGGCCCTGCTGAATGCAGACGCATCCGAAAAGCCAAGGTCCAGTGCGATTGCTGTCAGTGGTTGACTGGTCTGCTTCAGTCGCTGGTAGGCCTGGTTCTTTCGCAAATCATCCACAATCGCCGCCAGGCTGGTGCCTTCCTCTGCCAGCTTGCGTTGCAGGTTGCGGGCACTCATGCACATGTACAGGGCAGCCTGTTCCACGGTAGGAACACCCCGGTCCAGTTGTGTTGCAACCCATGCTTTCACCTTCCGGCTGGTGCTGTCCGCTGGCTTCAGGCGCTCAATTGCTGCAAGGCTGGCTTGGTCAAGATGCTCTGCAATCAGGGGATTTGCACCTTTCAGCCTTGTTTGCACCGTACCCAGCGCGTAGATGATGCGCAGCCTTTCACGGCCAAATTCAAGGGGCGCAACAAAACTCCTTTCGAAAAACTCCAGTTTGTCACCCAGCGGCACGCCTCGGGTCAGCTCAACACGCAATGGCACCAGGCTGGGGTCTCCCAAGCTCTTGCCTGCATTGGCCAGCATGCAGAGAAAGCCATCCAGCGATTGGGGTGCCGGGGCTGCGCCCGGCTTCAGTTTCAGCTCGACCAGGAATTCGGTGTCTGTTTTTTCCAGGTGAATTTCACTTGCATCAGTCACCAGGTCCACAAAGCGGCGCATCCGGCCGAAGGCCTGTTCCAGAGTTTCACTGGCCATCACGCTGAGGCCGACTGCATGGAAGGTGGCTGGCGTGATGTGCCGTATCGCTTTCAGTCCCAGGCTTTCATCGCCCGTGGCTTCCACCGCCTTCTGCCAGAGCAGGGTGGTGCTGGCCACCGGGTAACGGGCCTCTGGTGAATCAAGCAGGCTGAAATCCAGCCCAGCCTCCTCGAACAGCAATTTCGCATCGCAGCCTTGCTGCTCCAGTTCCCGGGCAAGGCCTCGCATCCAGCTGGCAAGGGCTGTGGGGGTCGGGGAGCCTGAAGTGGACGCTTTGTGATTCATCAAATGCCTGGGTTGGCGTCAGGGGTCATGGGCTTGGCGTTCTGGAACAAGCTTTATTCAGTAAGCGCTAGCATACTTCAATCACCAAAAGCCATAACAATCAAAGAGGCAAGAGTATGTCAAGTTTGAATGAAAAGCTGATGAGCCAGCCTGCAAAAGCGCAGGGCACATCACGAATCAAGCAGAACAGCATCAATCCGCAGGACCAGAAACGGATTGCTACGATCAAGACCGCGATCCTGGCTGAGGGCGACCGCCTGCGGGCCAAGTACCCAATCCTGCAGCACCAGGACATGATCGGCATGGCCATCCTGCTGTTTGCCATGGCGGGTGCGGTGCTGACCGGATGGGCCTACCTGGAGGGCATGCTGGCCTGGTATGTCACCATTCCGGTGATTGCGATGTTCCTGAGCCTGACACATGAACTGGAGCATGACCTGATCCACTACATGTACTTCCGCAAGAACAAGTTCATGCACAACCTGATGATGGCGCTGGTGTGGGTTTGCCGCCCCAGTACCATCAACCCATGGCTGCGCCGCCACCTCCACTTGCACCATCACAAGCATTCCGGCACAGAAACTGACCTGGAAGAGCGCGCAATCACCAACGGCGAGCGTTTCACTCCCCTGCGCCTGCTGATGATGCTGGACCTGGAGCTGAGCGTGGTGCTGCGCATCATGAAAGTGCCCAAACACCTGCGTATCAAGGCGCTGCTGCGTGGCGCGATTGGTAACTTCCCGCTGGCTTCGGCCTTCTACATTGGCTGGCATGCCTACGTGGCCTACTGGGCGGTGGAAGCTGCTGCCTGGGCGGTGGGTTACAGCGTGCCCTGGCCCGCATTTGTAACACCTGAGTTGATTGCAACTGCCAACACTGTGGCTGTGCTGATTTTCGCGCCCAACCTGCTGCGTTCTTTCTCCATCAATTTCATCAGCTCGAACATGCATTACTTCGGCGACATTGAGGATGGCAACTTTGTGCAGCAGTGCCAGGTGCTGAACAGCAAGTGGTTCATCATTCCCCACCTGTTCTGTTTCAACTTCGGTTCCACCCACGGTATTCACCACTTTGTCGTGCGTGATCCGTTTTACATCCGCCAGATGACTGCCAAGCGGGCCCATGAAGTGATGCGGGAAAACGGTGTTCGTTTTAACGACCTGGGCACCTTCAAGCGGGCCAACCGTTGGGGTGGTCAGACAGACAACGCAAAAAACAGCAGTTTCCAGGCTGCCTGAGGATTCTGGTCGGCAGTTTCAAGGCCGGCTAAATCAGGTTTCGCCGTCATCAGGGCGCTTTTCCCAGTGGAAAGCGCTCTTTTTTTGTCTTGAAAATTCAGGGTGTTGGAGTTCTCCTGCCTTAGCTCTTATAATGAGGAGTTTTTCGTTTGTAATTGCAGGTGTAGCAGAAATGCCAATTTATGCGTATCGCTGCGAGGCATGTGGGTTCGAGAAGGATGTCTTGCAGAAGCTGAGTGATGCCCCCTTGACCCAATGCCCCAGTTGCAAGGCAGAGCGCTTTGTGAAGCAGGTGACTGCGGCTGGTTTTCAGCTGAAAGGTTCAGGCTGGTATGTAACGGATTTCAAGAGTGGTGGGTCCACCAGCTCCACTTCGACTCAGAGCAAGGCCAGTTCCGCGGAAACCACTGCATCTTCAAGTCCTTCAACCCCAAATACGGCCGCCCCGGGTACTGATGCAGCTTAAGCCTCCTAAATCGCTGTTTGACGCAGACCTGATCAAGAAATACCTGTTCACGGGTTTGCTGATCTGGATTCCGCTGATCATCACGTTGTGGGTACTGGCCCTGGTGGTCGGCCTGATGGACCAGACCCTGATGCTGCTACCGGACCGGTTGCACCCGCGCGTGCTGCTGGGTGTGCACATTCCCGGCCTGGGTGTGATCCTGACCTTGGCAGTGTTGCTGGGAACAGGAGTACTGGCCGCCAATTATTTCGGTGCCTGGCTTTTCAAGTCCAGTGATTGGTTGCTTTCCCGCATTCCGCTGTTCAAGATTGTGTACAACAGCGTGAAGCAGGTGTCGGACACCCTGCTGAGTTCTTCCGGCGAGGCTTTTTCCCGCTCAGTGCTGGTGCCCTACCCACATCCCGGTGTGTGGGCACTTGGTTTTGTGACCGGTACACCCCCACAGGCCCTGCAGGATAACCTGTCGGATCAGGACGCACTGGTGTCCGTGTATGTACCCACTTCGCCCAGCCCGGCCTCAGGCTATGTGATCATGGTGCCGGAAAGTTTACTGCGCCCCTCCGGTTTGTCGGTGGACGAGGCGCTGAAATACATTGTGTCCTTGGGGGTGGTAGCGCCTTCTGAAGATGCGTTGAATCAACCTATCAAACAAGACTCTATTTCATGAAAATGCGTACTGATTATTGTGGCAATGTGTCACAGGCCTACCTGGGCCAAACCATCGCCCTGTGTGGCTGGGTGCAGCGCCGCCGTGACCACGGTGGGGTAATCTTCATCGACCTGCGCGACCGCGAGGGCCTGGTGCAGGTGGTGTGCGACCCTGACCTGGCAGACGTATTTGCCACGGCGGAAACCTTGCGCAATGAATTCTGCGTGCGAGTGGAAGGCCTTGTGCGTGCACGGCCTGCCGGTACCGAAAACAGCAACCTGAAAAGCGGTGGTGTTGAAGTGCTGTGCCGTGGCCTGGAAATCCTGAATGCCTCAGTAACGCCGCCATTCCAGCTGGATGATGAAAACCTGTCGGAAACCACCCGCCTGACCCATCGTGTGTTGGACCTGCGCCGTCCGCAGATGCAGAAGAACCTGATGCTGCGCTACAAGGTGGCCATGGCCATTCGCAACCACCTGGATGCGCAGGGCTTCGTGGACATCGAAACCCCGATGCTGACCAAGAGCACACCGGAAGGTGCGCGCGATTACCTGGTGCCATCCCGTGTGCATTCCGGTGAGTTTTTCGCCTTGCCCCAGTCGCCACAGCTGTTCAAGCAGATGCTGATGGTGGCCGGTTACGACCGTTATTATCAAATCACCAAGTGTTTCCGTGATGAAGACCTGCGCGCAGACCGCCAGCCTGAATTCACACAGGTGGACATTGAAACCTCATTCCTGGGCGAACAGGAAATCCGTGATCTGTTCGAGGACATGATCCGCAAGGTGTTCAAGCAGACCATGGACGTGGAACTGCAAAACCCCTTCCCTGTGATGCCCTACAGCGAGGCAATGGCGCGCTTTGGTTCAGACAAACCTGACCTGCGCGTGAAAATGGAATTCACCGAGTTGACCGACATCATGAAAGATGTGGACTTCAAGGTGTTTTCCGGCCCAGCCAATATGGACAATGGCCGCGTGGTGGCCCTGCGTGTACCCGGCGGTGCTGAAATTCCACGTTCCGAAATCGACAACTACACCAAGTTCGTGGGCATTTATGGCGCCAAGGGCCTGGCCTGGATCAAGGTGAATGAATTGGCCAAGGGCCGTGATGGCCTGCAGTCGCCCATCGTGAAAAACATTCATGATGCAGCCTTGAATGAGTTGCTGAAGCGCAGTGGCGCAGCGGATGGCGACATCCTGTTCTTCGGTGCCGACAAGGCCAAGGTGGTGAATGATGCAATCGGCGCACTGCGCCTGAAGATCGGTCACAGCGAATTCGGCCAGAAGGCCGGCTTGGTACAGGGCCAGTGGGAGCCGCTGTGGGTGATCGACTTCCCCATGTTCGAACTGGACGAGGAAGCCGGTCGCTGGGTGGCCTGTCACCACCCATTCACCAGCCCGAAAGATGGCCATGAGGACTACCTCACCACCGACCCTGGCAAGTGCCTGGCCAAGGCCTATGACATGGTGCTGAACGGCTGGGAACTGGGCGGCGGTTCTGTCCGTATTCACAAGGAAAAGGTGCAGAGCAAGGTGTTCCGTGCACTGAATATTTCTGAAGAAGAAGCGGCAGCCAAGTTTGGCTTCCTGCTGGATGCCCTGCAATATGGTGCACCACCCCATGGTGGCCTGGCGTTTGGCCTGGATCGCATTGTGACCATGATGAGTGGTGCGGAAAGCATCCGCGATGTCATTGCCTTCCCGAAAACCCA
>DASUDJ010000373.1:0-3069 GCA_036275635.1 Limnobacter sp.
GTGATTGATCAGTCAGCGTACTGACCGGCTTTTTCGATTACTGGCTTCCAGCGGGCAATTTCTGCATCCAGGTGCTTGCGCAAGGCCGCAGGGGTGGCTTGATCCTGTGAGACGGGCTCTGTGCCCAGCTCAGCGAAACGGGAAATCACGGAAGGATCTTTCAGCGCCAATTGCAGGGATTTGCTCAGGCGGTCAACAATCGGTTTCGGCGTGCCCTTCGGTGCGTACAGACCATGCCACACAGCCACTTCAAATCCAGGCAGCCCACCTTTGTCAAGTGTGGGGAGATCAGCCAGGGAAGGCACCGGCTTCTTGGTGGTCACAGCATAGGCCTTGATTTTTCCGCCCTTGATCTGGCTGGTGGTGTTGGTGGTCTGGTCACACATGAAATCCACCTGGCCACCCAGAAGGTCATTCATTGCAGGACCCGTGCCCTTGTATGGCACCGTGGTGAGGTCAACGCCGACTGCCTGCTGGAACAGCATGCCGCACAGGTGTGAAGCCGATCCGATACCGGCATTGGCATAGGTCACCTTTTCCTTGTTGGCCCTGATGTAGCTCAACAACTCCTGCATGTTCTTGGCAGGCATGTTGCTGCGCGCCACGATTGTCATGGGCACGTCCGTGACCAGGCCAATTGTTTCGAAATCGCTGGAGGCATTGTAGGACAGCTTGCGATACAGCGATGGGGCTGTGGACTGGCCGATGTGATGCAGGAAAATCGTGTACCCGTCTGCAGGAGACCGTGCTGCCTTGGCTGCACCCAGGGTGCCACCGGCTCCGCCCAGGTTTTCCACGATCACCTGCTGACCGAGGTCTTTGGACATCGACTGGGCCAGCAGACGGCCCACTGTGTCAGTGGGGCCACCGGCTGCAAACGGAATCAGCATGGTGATGACTTTGGAAGGGTAGGCATCAGCAGCCTGCACGGAACTCACAAGACCCAGCAGGGCAACTGCCAGCACTGACTTGATTGATTTCTTCACGGAACTCTCCTTTAGAGGCTTTCGGATTGGCTATGCGTAGAACTTTTTTGTTATTGGAATGCCACGTAAAAATGCGCGGGTGTGTGGAGTATCAGCAGCCAGGGCACCCACAGCAATTGTGGTTTTCCATATACGCAGAAACCACAGTCATCCAAATTCCCACAAGAAAGCAGGAGAAGCGGGAAAATTACCGGAGATTATGAAGATTTTTGACGGTCAAGCCATTCGCCAAGGGCAGTGGCCACCAACTGGTTGATTCCGCCTTCTTGCTGGAGGGCCTGTTCACGCAAGCGACTGACGAGGCCTGCAGGCAGACGATAGCTGACCGGAACCAGTTTGCTGGCAGGTGTGTCGGCGGCGCGGGGGCGTTTCAGGGCGGAGGCGCCGGAAGATTGGCCGAAGCGATCTGGCAGGCTTTCGGATTTCAGTGAACCGTCCAGTTTCTTGGCCATGTTCTTGGCCATGTCGGTGGATTTCAGTGCCATGTTGACTGTCCTGTTCGGTCTTGGGTGGGCAGTATAGCGTCAAACCGGCCCCGAAACCACCTCGCAATATACAGCCTTGAGACACATGGATTGGCAGGAACCTACTTCAGACCTGCCAGGCGCTTGGCATTGGCTACAGCCTTTCGGTGCACGGGCTCCATGCCTGCATAAAGAACCTTGTTGGCCTCGCGAGATATGGCCTGCAGGGTAGAGTCGGCAGACAGGGCCTTGCCAGCCACCATGGCCGTGGTGAATGCCGTGGTCATGGCTTCGGCCACAGCCAACTGGGATTTGAACATCTGCACCCAGATTGCAGCCCAGGACTGATAGAAGGCCTGGACCTTCTCATCGCTCATTTCGTGGAACTCCTTCTGGTCCTGCGGAGTCGGTTTCGAACCCGCCAAGGCCATTCGAACCATGCGCTGCGCCATGACTTGTGGCGCAGCGAGGGAGAGTTCAAGGGCCTGCGTGGACAGACGTGTGCTGGGGTAGAAGTAGTGTCTTTTCATGACTTCACCTTAGCACAGAAAATTTTGCAGGACGACACGCCAACTCGGGTCAGTCAGGGTCTAGCAACGCGCAATATTTTTCCTTCCGCATTGTCAGTCAACAGGTAAATTGCGCCTTCCGGCCCTGTGCGCACGTCGCGGATACGCTCCCCCACCTCGCGGAACAAGGCCTCCTGGGTGCTGGCCTGTTCAGCCTTCAGGTCAACCCGACTGACCTGCCGAGCCTTCAGTGCGCCGACCAGCAGGCTGCCTTTCCAGCCGGGAAACATGCTGCCGTTGTAGGCAGTAATACCCGATGGGGCAATTGACGGAACCCAGTAAATTTCAGGTTGCTGCGTGCCTTCATATTCGGTGAAAGGTGAAATCCTGGCACCGGTGTAGTCAATTCCGTAAGTGGCAACAGGCCAACCGTAATTCACACCGGGCTTGATGATGTTGACCTCATCACCACCTCGGGGGCCGTGTTCATGGGCTATCAGGCGTCTTGATTCGGGGTCATAGGTCAGGCCTTGTACATTCCTGTGACCATAGCTGTAGATTTCGGGCTTTGCACCCTGCCGACCCACGAATGGATTGTCCTTGGGAATTGAACCATCGGGTTTGATGCGCACGACCTTGCCCAGGTGGTTGGAGAGGTTTTGCGCCTCCTCGCGATATGTGAAGCCATCGCCAAGCCCAATCACCAAGGTGTTGTCAGGCAGCCATGCCATGCGGCCACCGTAATGCGCACTGCCCGCCTTTGCAAAGTCGGATCGAAAGATTTCCTTCAGGTTTTCAAGCGTGTTGTTGTTCAGGGTTCCGCGGGATACACAGGTGTGGTTGGCCTTGCGTGTGCCGCATGCATAACTGATGAACACCTCGCGGGTTTTCGCGAAGTCCATGGCCGGCAGCACATCAAACAGGCCAGCCTGCCCCGAATACATGATGGCGGGCATTCCCTGGACCGGCATCGGCTGAAGGACGCCATCAGCACTGATCACTCGCAGGCGGCCCGGTTTTTCAGTCACCAATGCGCGACCATCTGGCAGGAAGGCCAGGGACCAGGGATACTCCAGTCCGCGGGCGTACTCCTGAATGGTGTATGAATCG
>DASUDJ010000374.1:0-3002 GCA_036275635.1 Limnobacter sp.
CCACCAAGGAAGTGCCCAAGCGGGTTTCACATCCTTCGAAAAAATCGATTGGCCTGCGGGTTCCAGCGCATGCAGTGGTGCAGGGCATCCTGGAGCACCTGGAGGGTGCGCTGATCGCCAGCACGCTCCAGTTGCCCGGCATGGAAGAACCTGCACGCAGTGGTTGGGAAGCGCAGGAGGCAATTGGTCATGATATCGATCTGATCGTGGATGATGGTGAGTATTGCGGTGCCTTTCCCACCACAGTGATTGACTGGACCTCTGAAGACCCGATCGTGGTCAGGATAGGGGCCGGTGCGCTCACTGGCGCACTTGAGCCGGTCAATATTGAAGAACAGGATGAACTGTGATGGACGCCAGCATCATTCAAACCATTGCGGTTTACGCCCTGCCGGTTTTGCTGGCGATTACCCTGCATGAAGCAGCGCATGGTTATGTGGCCCGAATGTACGGGGACAACACAGCCTTGCTGGCGGGCAGGATCACCCTGAACCCAGCCAGGCATATCGACCCGGTGGGTACCGTGTTGGTACCTCTTGCCATATTGCTGACCTCGCATCTGGCAGGAGTTGGTGCATTTCTTTTCGGCTGGGCAAAACCGGTGCCGGTCAATTTCGGCAATCTGAAAAATCCGAAAAAGGACATCCGCTATGTGGCTTTCGCCGGGCCAGGGGCCAATTTCCTGATGGCGTTGGCTTGGGCCTTGACCTTGAAATCGCAGATATTGCTGGGGTTCAATGAGCCGTTTTTTGCTGAGATGGCCAAAGCGGGAATCATGGTCAACCTGGTGCTGGCGGCACTGAACCTGTTGCCCATCCTGCCGCTGGATGGCGGACGCATTTTATACAGCTTCCTGCCTCGTTCCGTTGCCTACACCTTCAGTCGAACCGAGCCCTATGGCATGATCCTCCTGATTGCGCTGTTGGTTCTGGGCATATTGCCCATGTTCATCCAGCCGGTGGTCAGCACTGGGCTGGCTGCATTAACCCTCTTGTTCAACTTTTAAACCACCATGTCTTCTGAACGCGTTTTGTCGGGCATGCGCCCCACTGGTCTGTTGCACCTTGGCCATTATCATGGTGTGTTGAAAAACTGGGTGAAACTTCAGCATGATTATCCGTGCCTGTTTTTCGTGGCGGACTGGCACGCATTGACCACTCATTATGAAACGCCGGAAGTGATCCGTGAGAATGTCTGGGACATGGTCATTGACTGGCTGGCTGCCGGGGTTGATCCTGAGAAAGCCACGCTGTTTATCCAGTCAAAAGTACCCGAACATGCTGAACTGCACCTGCTGCTGTCCATGAATACGCCACTGAGTTGGCTCGAGCGGGTACCTACCTACAAGGACCAGCAGGAAAAACTGAGCGAAAAGGACCTGGCCACCTACGGCTTTCTGGGTTACCCGTTGCTGCAGTCTGCGGACATCCTGATCTACCGGGCCACCCAGGTGCCGGTGGGTGAAGATCAGGTGCCGCATATTGAACTGACCCGCGAAATAGCACGCCGATTCAATCACTTTTACAGCAAGGAAGTGATGCTGGATGAAAAGGGTGCGGAAGCAGGCAGAAAACCGATCCTGCTGGAACCCAAGGCCATGCTGACCGAAGCCAGCAAAATGCCAGGCCTTGACGGCTTGAAAATGTCCAAGAGTTACCAGAACACGCTGGCGCTGCGCGAAACACCAGAGAATATTTCACAGAAGATCCGCAAGATGCCGACGGATCCGGCACGTGTAAGACGCACCGATCCGGGCGATCCGGAAAAATGCCCGGTCTGGCAACTGCACCAAGTGTATTCCGATGGCAGCACAAAGACCTGGGTACAGGAAGGTTGTAAAACCGCAGGCATTGGCTGCATACAATGCAAGGAACCCATCATCCAGGCGGTGACTTCCGAACTTGCCCCTATGCGGGAGAGGGCTGCGATGTATACGGAGAACCCTGAATTGGTTCGCGGCATCATCAACCAGGGTTGCGAGCGCGCGCGCGAACTGGCCAATGAAACCATGAAAGATGTGCGCAGGCACATGGGCCTGGATTATTCCTGACATGACTTCACCCCATGCTGATTCCGGCCTGGCGCCTTCCCGCTGGGTGGTGGACTGCCTGCAGGCCATTCAGGGCCTGGTTCAGGGAAGGCCTGCTGGGGCACCGCCCCTGCGTGCACTCGACCTGGCCTGTGGCGGTGGAAGGCATGCGCTTTACCTGGCGAGCCTGGGTTTCGAGGTGCATGCCGTGGACAGGCAGGTGCCAGCGACTGCCTGGCCAGTCGGGGTCACCTTCCAGCAGATGGACCTGGAGCAGGGCGACTGGCCGCTGCACGGGCAGCAGTATGACTTGATCGTCGTGACCAACTACCTGTATCGCCCGCATTTCCAGAACCTTCTGGCCTGTTTGAAGTCTGAAAAGGGAGTGTTGGTGTACGAAACCTTCATGGACGGAAACGCCCGTTTCGGTTCACCTAAAAACCCGGATTTTCTTCTGCAGCCTGCGGAACTACTTCTGCGACTGGCTGGGCTGAACATTTTGCGCTTCGAGCAGGGGCAGCGGCAGCAACCAGGGCCGGCGATGATTCAACGGGCCATGGCCATTACAGGTGGCTGGTCTGGGATACAATCTGAAACAATAAAATTGACTTAAAGGGACTCAATGATCACTGGCAGCATTGTCGCGATTGTCTCGCCGATGTTTGAAGACGGCTCACTGGACTATCACAGCTATCGTCAATTGATTGACTGGCATATTGAACAGGGCACTGACTCCATCGTGGCGGTTGGCACAACCGGAGAATCACCCACGGTTGACGTGGAAGAGCACGGGGAATTGATTCGCGTGGCAGTCGAGCAGGCTGCAGGCCGCATCCCGGTCATCGCTGGTACCGGCGGCAATTCCACTGCAGAAGCCATTGAGTTGACCGAATATGCTCGAAAGGTAGGTGCTGCAGCAAGCTTGCAGGTGGTGCCGTATTACAACAAGCCCACACAAGAGGGCATTTATCAG
>DASUDJ010000375.1:0-5897 GCA_036275635.1 Limnobacter sp.
CATGAATGATGCAAAAGTGCCTTTTGACAAGCAGACAGACATCCTTGCCCTGCTGGCACCCATGCACCGTGATGTAATCACCGTGCGCTGAGTGCAAAGCCTGAGCCGGAATCCGGCTCAGGCGGTCATTCAGAAACCGATGAACCATGTGCTGGAAAGCACATGGTTCATTTGGTTTTCACGGCCTGAAGGCGCATTGACCAACTGGTTCAGATAACCCAGTTCAAGCCTGGATTTCTGACTGTAACGCCACATCACGCCAGTGAACAGGCGGTTCTGGTTGATACCGGTTCCACCCGCCCACGTGGTGTCGTTCAGATTGATGAACAGTTCATTCCAGCCCAGGTAACTCCAGGCAGACTCCTTTGCAACAGGATGGCTGATACGCAGCAACTGCCTCAGGCGATGCGAGGTTTCATCACCTGTGTCCAGCGAACGCTGCTCCAGGCGGGTCCTGCTTGACCATGAAAAATCATTGAACTTCGAGGCATGGCTGAACTGCTGCCAGAGCCGGTCTTCCTTGCTGACACGCCGCCCCGTGTCAGTTTCCACATAGGCATAACCCAGCGCAACGCTCGACTTGTCCGACAGTACATAGCTGACGGAAGGCCGCACAATCAGCTGGTCCGCGTCCTTTGCATCATTTTTGAAGCGGGGTTGCACTTCAGCTGTCCAGCGATACTTCTCCGACAACTTTCCCTCGCCGACAAAAGAAGTCCATAGCCGGACATCCTCTTCATTGGCCAGTGCACTTGCAGGGGCGACCATCAGTGCTGCAGCACAGATTGCTGCCGCCCTTTTCCTGAAATCATGGTTGACCATTTTTTACTCCTTGAATGGTGGACTGATAAACCCATTCAAATGGTGCACGCCCCGCTTGAACAATATCCGCAACATTCCATGAATGCAGGTGGGCTGCAAAATGAACAACACATGAAGCGGGGAGCCTCATCAAATCTAGGTAGGTCAAAACCCTAAGATGGAATCAAGCGTGCTCAAAAGAGGTGCGCGCATGGCTGGAGGCAGTATGAAAATCCTGATTGTTGAAGATGATTCACGGGTGTCCGCATTTCTCGACCGCGGCTTGAAGGCAGAAGGTTACCGCACACAGGTAGCGGGCAGGGCCCAAGCTGGCTTGACCCTGGCAAAGGCCCTTCAGAAGGAATGCCAGGAGTCGACCAGTGAAGCCTTGTTGATCCTGGACATCATGCTGCCTGATGGATCGGGCCTTGATGTATGCCACTCCTTGAGGCTTGATGGATTCCGTTTGCCTATCCTGATGCTGACCGCGCTGAACACCGTGGAAGACCGCATTGCGGGCCTGAAAATGGGTGCAGACGATTACCTTGGTAAACCATTTTCCTTTGACGAGTTGCTGGCACGCATTGAAGCACTGCGCCGAAGAAGCCCGCAACTGGCACCACAAAGCCGCGACAGGAAGCTGGAGGTGGCAGACCTGGTGCTTGATCTTGTCAGCATGAGACTGACCCGTGCTGGCCGCGAAATCTCGCTGACAGCCAAGGAGCTGGCGCTGATTGAATTGATGATGAGTGCTCCGGGTCGGCTGTTCAGCCGGGAGCGGATCCTGTCCAATGTGTGGGGCATGAATGAAGACCCACTGACCAATGTGGTGGATGTCTACATCCGCCGCCTTCGCTCCAAGATTGACCTGGAAGGAATGACCCCGTTGATTCACACTCAACGGGGCCTTGGTTATCGCCTTGAACTGATGCAGTGAGAATCAGATGTTGTACTGCACCTGCAGGCGCAGTGCATCGCTGGTGAAGTTGGCGTTATCTGCCCTGCCTGCGCGGTTTCCGGTTACCAGGTTGTTGCGGTCCATCATGTGGTAGACCGCGGTCAACTCGACTTCCTTGTTCATCTGCCACTCCACGCCGATTTCCCAGTCGCGCACATTGTTCATCGGTGAATTGGTCTCAGCCTTGTTGGCACCATCAAAGTACTGCCAACGCACGAATGGAATGAATGCGCCATTTTCCTGGGTCTTGTGCATGTACATGGCCTGCAGGTAACCGCCGTTGATGTTGACTTCATCAATCAGGCGGGTGTTGGTATCCAGTCCCGGGCTCTTGCCCCAATTCCATTCAGCTTGCAGACCAAAAGGCTGCGGATACATCACGGCTGTAATGCCCACGCGCTGGTCATCAAAACCGTCACGCAGGCGGGGATCGTTGGCAGGGTTCGCAATTGTTACACTTGCGCCGGTTGCAGAGTTCCTGAAGCCACCGGTCCTGGGTACAAATTTTCCGCTGTAACCCTGGATACCGAATTCATAGAACTGACCACTGTCGGTTTTCAAAGGATAGGTGAAGCGGGATACGGCATGCAGGCCGTCGTTGGTGTCTCGCTGGTTGGAACCCTGGCCGTTGTACAGGCCAAAACCAAACATGCCGTAGTTGCCGGAATGCTTCAGCCCCGCCTTGGAGATCTCTGAAAACAGTTGTTGCACTTCAACAGGGGTGTAGTAATAGAACACGCCCGTGTCACGCTCATCACGCACCGCACTGTTCATTGCATCAGCTCGATCCAATGCAATGCGGTTCTGACTGGACTGCAGGTTCTCGAAACCGTAAGGCACTTTGGACTGACCTACGCGGAAGCGATGCACCTTTTCCTTGTCCACTGAAATATCACCATAGGCATCACGCAATTGCAACACGTTGCCTGTGGTACCTGCCGATGAGGAAAAATCAGGCTGCACGTAATAGCTGAAACGGTCACCGATATCGCCGGAAAACACCAAGCGGCCTCGGCGTATCAGGAAATTGTCAGCTGGCTCACCCAGTGAATTGCTGTCACCCACGGACCGGTCTGTCCACAGGTTGATACCTTTGTCACCGGAAACAGGCACGGAGTAGCGGCCCTGGACATAACCACGCAGTCTGAAACCGCTGCCAGCTGCTTTTGCACTGCTCTGGATTTTCTTGTCCACTTCGGCCAGGATTTCTTCTTTGGTCGCAGTGGTGGCTTGCTGCTGCTGTGGAGCGGGTGAATCGCCAACCGGCTTGAAAACACCCAGTTTCACGCGCCCTTCACCGGGCTCTGCAAAGATCTGCTTGGTTTGCGTGTCCACGTACAGTTCAAGCTCGGAAGCCTGGACAGACAGCGCAAAGGCGGGGAAGGAAAGGGCAATCAGGCCGCTGATTACCCTGATCTTGTTTGCTGTTTTTTTCATCATACACCTATGGGAAGCACGCAAAAATGCGTTCCCACAAGTGTGTTTCTCATCTGTTACACGTAATTCTCACCCGGATGAAAAGCAGCATCAAGCGAGATTAACGGAACATGAACGGGCATGCCAGTTCACTGATTCTGCTCAGAAAATGTCAGTGATGGCATCTACAACAACTGCAGTGCCAGCCTGGATCAGGAGCAGATCGGTGCCGGACTGCACATATCGGTGATCAATTGGCGGAACAGGAAGCCGCAGGCGCAATTCATTTGGAATGTCGTAATAGCGCACATCGCTGCCCAGCGGTTGGCCACGCTGCCATTTTTTCGCCTGGCCAGGTGGCTGACAACCATTGCCCTTCTTGGCAAGCCCGGGTGGACAGTTGCCTTTTGCAGCCTGCTTCCCGTAGTACTCGCGAACCAGGCGGGTGTCTTCGCCGCGAAATCCAAAAGCGACCGAGGTGCCCAGGCCACCGTCCACCTGCTGCTTTCCTGCGGCCTTGTCACCCTTGAATTTTCTTTCGCCCCGGTCATCACGATCTGCGCGCTGATCCCTGTCTCCCCTGTCATCCTTGTGATTGCGCTTCTCATGCTTTTCATGTTTTTCCTGTTTGCCCTTGCCGTTTTCCCTGTCGGGCTTTTCAGCATGGGCGCCCGTGCTGATGAACAGCACTGCCACCAGGGCCATCATTGCACGGCCCAGCCCGGTGTTTGATTTTTGCTTTTTAATCGGCTTGCTTTCTGTCATTGCTCTGCTCCTGGCGTTTAGGTTTGGCTGCCACCCTTCAGCATACCTTCAGGAGAAATATTACTCCAGCGACATATAATGCAAGGTTGGTAGTATTTGTGTAGCACTCGTCATGAACAAACCTGAAACACTGCTGGAAGCACTTGATTGCAGCGTGGAGCGTACCCTGGCATTGCTGAACAGCCTGGAAACACACCAGCTCAAGGTGCCTTACCACCCTGGCATCAATCCACCAGTGTGGGAAGTTGGGCATGCCACCTTTTTCTTCGAGCGCTTCCTGTTACAGCACCTGGACAAGGCGAAATCTTATAATCCGGCACTGGATGACATCTGGGATTCATTCGAGTTGGCCCATGAGGACCGCTGGCAGGAAGGATTGTTTCCTGACAAGACCGCAACACTGGATTACCTTCAGCACATCATCAACCGGGTGCGCCACAGGATTACCGAAAAGGAACTGACTGATTCAGACCTGTACCTGTACAAATATGCCGTGTTCCACCTGAACATGCACATCGAATCCATGGTGTGGTGCAGGCAAACACTGGGCTATCCGAAACCACCTGGTGCGGAGTCTGCGGGCTGGCCGGTGAAAAATGCCGCAAACCCTGCATCACCCGATCCCTCACAGGTCGATCCAGGTGCTGAATCACATGGGGATGTGCATGTACCGGCAGGTGAGTTTCAGATCGGGATCAATGAGCGCCCCGATCATTTCGCAGGTGAAGATTTCTGTTTTGACAATGAAAAGCCCGGTTTTACAAAAAACCTTGCTGGTTTCAGAATTTCGCCAACCCTGGTCAGCAACCGGGAATACCTGCAGTTTGTCGAATCGGGCGGCTATGAAAATGACGCCTTCTGGAGCATGGCTGGCCTGAAATGGCGCAGACAGAACAAGGCCAGTCATCCGGTTTACTGGAAAAAGGTCAACGGACGGTGGTTCGAGCAGTTTTTTGATGAACTATTGCCTCTTGAACCCGATTTCCCGGTGAAGCATGTTTCCTTTTGGGAAGCGCAGGCTTACTGCAGGTTCGCTGGGCGAAGGCTTCCTACTGAATTCGAATGGGAGGCGGCAGCGTTGGGCAATAAGGCCGGTGGGCCATTCAACAAGTTTCCCTGGGGCAATGACATGCAGGCCCAGAGGGTGGACATGGATGGAAAACACTTGGCCCGGCTACCTGTGAACGCCTTTCCCGAAGGCGACAGCCCGTTCGGCTGCAGGCAGATGATAGGCACCGTGTGGGAGTGGACAGACAGCCTGTTCTTCCCCTACGACGGCTTCAAGACCGACATGTATCCTTTCATGTCCACCCTGCAGTTTGGCGACCACCGAGTGGTGCGCGGTGGCTCCTGCGCAACCTCTTCCATCCTGATTCGCGGTACCTACCGCCAGGCTTATACACCCGACAGGAATGACGTGTTTGTCGGATTCCGGACTTGTGCCCCATGAACAACCCCGATTTGAACAACCCCGATTTGCACAACCCTTATGAAACAGATGAATTGCTGAACCAGTACCTGGGCTTTCATTACGGCAGGGATTATTTCGGTGTTCCCAACTATGCTGCAGCATGTGCTGAACTGTGCCTGCAGTTCATGGGCAAACGCCCCAAACGCCGCGCACTTGACCTGGGCTGTGCGGTGGGCCGTAGCACCTTCGAACTGGCAGTGGGTTTTGAACACGTGGAGGGGGTGGACCTCTCGCATCGCTTTGTGGAAGCGGCACGGCGTTTGAAGGCTGGCGAATCACTTGACTATTTTCTGCATGAAGAAGGCGAACTGGGAAGCATGGCCCATGCAAGCCTGGATGCCCTTGAATGCAAGGCAGCTGCCGGCAGGACTGAATTTTTTGTGGATGACGCCTGCAATCTTGATGCACAGCGCACTGGCTATGACCTGATATTCGCAGGCAACCTGGTTGACCGGGTGAACAATCCCGCGGCTTTCCTGGGCAGCC
>DASUDJ010000376.1:0-12198 GCA_036275635.1 Limnobacter sp.
AAGTGAAAAACCTGGTTCGGAAAAATATTACATGCTTTAATTTTTTCCTGTAATTATGTTACATTCACAATTGTCCATACATTGACCCATTTCGCTCACACACCACCAGGCGACCTTTGCATGAATAACCCTATCCTGACACCTGGCTCCCTTTCGCGTTCCGCAGGGCCTTTGCACATCAACCTGGACCGCCAGCTTTTCGATGCCAGCCATGTGACAGGTTTCCAGAAAAGCGAAGCCGGGCAACGGTGGGTTGAATTCATCCAGAAAATGTTCACAGGCGAGGTGGTGAACCCCACTGAAAACCGCCCTGCCGGTCACTGGACCCTGCGTGCTGCAGGCCAACAGGCCCAATATTCCCTGCCCGTGTCAATGCATGTGAATGGGCGGGATGAACTGGCACTGGCACGACAGGTCCAGCAACGCATGGAAGCCTTCGTGGACCAGGTTCGCGCTGGTCAATACACCACCCCCGATGGGGAAAGATACAGCAGCGTGCTGCACCTGGGGATTGGCGGTTCTGACCTGGGTCCCCGCCTGCTGAATGATGTCTTCAGCAGGCTTCCGGCGGAACAACACCCAGCCCTGGATATCCGGTTTGCGGCGAATGTCGACTTCCATGAAATGAAGGCCGCACTGGCATCACTGAATCCGAAAACCACCCTGGTGATCATTGCCAGCAAATCATTCTCGACCCGTGAAACCCTGCACAATGCCCGGCATATTTTCAACTGGCTGGATGCGGCAGGTTCCAGCTATCGGGAAAAAGCCCTGGTGGCAGCCACCTGCAAGCCTGAAAAGGCAATCGCATTGGGCGTGAATCCTGAAAGGGTATTTGAATTCAGTGAAACCGTGGGTGGGCGCTATTCCCTGTGGGGGCCGGTCTCCTTGGGTATTCGGCTGGTGCATGGCAACCCGGTGTTCAACCAGTTGCTGAAAGGCGCCGCACTGATGGATGCGCACGTGCTGCAAAGTCAGCCAACAGACTGCATTCCAACCTTGCTGGCACTCAGCGACCTTTACAACCTGGGACATGATCACCCTTCCCTGATGCTCAGCCCCTACGACTCCCGCCTGTCCATGCTGGTGCCCTATCTTCAGCAGTTGTGGATGGAATCACTGGGCAAGGGGGTGAACAACAAGGGGGAACAGCTGACTAGGCCCGCCTGCCCGGTGCTGTGGGGCGATGTAGGCACCAACGGGCAACATGCATTTTTCCAGATGCTGCATCAGAGCCGCATCGGCAGCTCAGTTGAATTGCTGGCAGTGATACAGCCAGACCATGATGAAACACATTCCCACCAGGTCCTGCTTTCCCATGCGCTGGCGCAGGCCGAGGCCTTCTCCGTGGGCCGCTTGAACTCACCGGCCGAGCTGGCGAACAGGAATCTGAACTTCAAGTCATGCCCCGGGCACCGCCCGGTGCAGATGATTTTCCTCGATTCACTGACGCCTTTCTCGCTGGGTGTGCTGCTGGCCATGTGGGAGCATCGCACCGCCGCACTTGCTGCCATGCAGGACATCAATCCATTTGATCAATGGGGCGTGGAACTTGGCAAGGGGATTGCAGAACAACTGGAGCAGAGCGTGCCGCCGGGCGTCAGCAATGCTGAAAACCCGGTCACTGCCCACCTGATCAACCATTTCCTGAGAAGAACGGAATGAAGCTGGAATGGCAGGCTTTGCCTTTTCCCTTCTGCAGTCTGCCGGAAAGCCCACGCTATGCACATGAGAGCTGGATGTGGCTGGACATTGAGTCACAACTGCTGTATTGCCTGAACAGCACCAATGTTTTTGACGCCGGGCTGGGCAAACTGCAACAGGTCAGTCTGCCTGATGAAATTGCCTGCATTCTTCCCACAGCGAAGGCCGGTAGGCTGGTTGGCCTTGGCAGGCAGGGGGGCTGGCTGATTGAAAACGGCACGGCCACACACTACCTGCCGGCCCCGTTCAATTCGGGTTTGCAGCGCTTCAATGATGGCCGTGCAGATTCCGAGGGCCGCATCTGGATATCAACCTTGGTGGATGCCCGAACACCTGCGGATGCAGGGTTGTATTGCATCACCTCCGGCCGGGCAGAATTGAAGGTGCCGGAATTGATCGTGGGCAACGGCCTGGCCTTCAGTCCGACGGGCGACTGTGCATTTTTAAGCGACACCCGCCACAGGTGCATATGGCGCTTCAGCTACAACAGCAGCACCGGAGAGTTGGGCGACCGCACCCTGGTGAGGCATTACACCGAGGGCACGGCACGCCCCGACGGGGCCTGCTTTTCAAGGGATGGCAGCTACTGGGTGGCCATCCTGGAGGGCTACCGGCTGGATCGCTACTCCTCGGCGGGCGACTTGATTGAGAGCATCGAAATTCCCCTGGCCAGGCCCACAATGCCCTGTTTCGGCGGGGCAGACGGAAAAACACTGCTGGTGTGCGGTGCAAAGCCTGCAGGCGAATTCCAGAACAAACCCGGTTTCGAATCCACCAGCCTGATTGCCTGCGAAACCGGCTTTCAGGGCATGCCCGAGGCATTTGCCCTTGAAGCCAACCTGGTCGCGGGTACAAGCTGAAACAGGTGCACAGACCTGAAAACCCGCTTCCGCTCACTTTGCATAGCGGCTTTCAATCAGGTTCTTCTTCAGGTGGGCCATGTTTTTCTGCACCCTGTCACCTAGTTGAATGGCCACCTGGGTGGCCAGCACATCAACAATGCACAGGTGCAGCAGGCGGGATACCATCGGGCTGTACTGCTCATAGAACTCGCCATGATCCGCAGGAATATGCACCTGCACCGCCTCGGCCAGCGGAGAACCTGACGCGGTAATCGCAATTGTGCTGGCACCTGCCTGCCGGGCAATCTGGGTGGCCTCCAGCAAATCCTGGCTTCTGCCGGAATTGGAAATGATCACCAGGCAATCTGCCTTGCCCAGCAGGCTGGCAGCCATGATCTGAAGGTGTCCATCCGAATAGGCATGGGCGGCGCACCCCATGCGGAAAAACTTGTGTTCCGCATCCATGGCCACGAAACCGGAATTGCCTACGCCATAGAAGAGTAACCTGCTGTTGGATGAAATGGCCCTGGAGATCAACTGGGTGGCCTTGTCAATTGGCTTGGCTGGTGCGGTATTGCGGAAATTCAACAGGGTGTGGATGGTGTTGTCCAGCACCTTGTGGATCAGGGTTGCACCTGTGTCCCCGGCCTGCACTGACTGGTGAATGAAAGGCACACCCTCATTCAGGCTGGCCGCCAGTTTCAGTTTGAAATCACTCAGGCCTTCATAGCCCAGCGACCTGCAGAAACGCACCACAGAGGGGCTGCTGACGCCAGCCAGCCGTGCAAGTTCGGTGACAGGCAGGCGCTGGAAACCAGCTGGGTCTTTCAGCACCAGTGTGGCAACAGCCTGTTCGGCACCCGACAACTGGGCCTGTTGCATGCGTATGCGTTCCAGAAGGTTCATGCTGCTACAAGGAAGCCCGCTTCCGAGGTAATAAAATTACATTGTACTAGCGAATCAGGCCACGTGCTTTCAAATAATGCACCAGCACATTCGGTTCCAGCGGCTTGGAATAGAAGGCATCAATGCCGGTGGCCATGGCCCGAGCGTATTCAGCAAGGCGGGAACCCGCAGTGACAGCCACGATCGGGGTCTTTGCATGCTGTTCCATCTGGCGGATCAAGCGGGTGGCGCTGAAGCCGTCCATTACCGGCATGTGCAGGTCCATCAGGATGGCAGCCACTTCCGACTTTCCCTCTTTGAGCAGGTCCAGGGCCACCTGCCCATTTTCTGCCACGGTGACTTCCGCCCCCATTTTGCGCAGGCGGGCTGCATTGATCCTGGCCACAGTGGTGTCATCTTCCACCAGCAGCAGCTTCATGTGGTGCAGGGGCAGCGCCGGGGAATCCGGCTGTGCAGCCACTGACTGGGCGCTGGCCTTGCCCAGCAGTTGCAGGGGCAACTCGAAACCAGCCTGTGTGCCCTCTCCAGGTTTGCTGTTCAGTTTGAATCGTCCATGCATCAGTTGAAGGTATTTCCGGGTCAGGTAAAAGCCCACACCCATGCCACCGCCTCCGCGAGACCTGCGCTGCTCATGATTTCCGAATGGCTTGCCAACCGATTTCAGCAGGGCCTCTGGCATGCCGATGCCGTTGTCCTGCACCTCAAAAATCAGGAAGGGTGCAGGCCTGGTCTGAAATTCAATGTTGACGCGGATTTCAGTGGCGCTGGAAAATTTGAGCGCATTGTCCACCAGGCCGTGCATCATCCGGCCGAGACGTGTCTTGTCGCCCAGAACCAGCGGATCAAATTCAAATGATTCCACTGTTTGCACCAGGTGACTCAGGTCAGGATGGGCCCGCTTCACCAGCCGGAGCCTTTCCAGCCACAGCGCACGCAGGTCGAATTCCTCTTCTTCCAGGGCCAGTTCACCCAGCATGCTGTCTGCATAATCCATCAGCATTTTCACACTGCGGGTCACATCCCTATTGGCCTTGTCCAGGTCCTTGAACAATTCAGCCTGGTCATCATCCAGTCGCGTGGCAGAAAGCTGGTTCAGTGTCTCCAGCGAATTGCTGAGGGGCGTGCGCAACTCATGGCTGACCACGTTCAGGAAATGGTTTTGCTGGCGGACGACTTGCATCAACTCCCTGGTTTTCTCCTTCAGTTTCTCATTGCCCTCTTTCAATTCTTTCAGCATCCGGGCCTTGTCGGTCACATCTGCAATCGCCAGGATCACGATCGGTCGCCCTTCTTCACGCCGAATATTCAGACCAATCTGCACCTGGATCTTCGCGCCGTCTTTTCTGACTGCAGGGAAATACCGCTGGTCAGAACCCTGACCCATCATCCGGCCGCTTTCGGTGGCCAGGAAATCATTGAACAGGTCTGCATGCAGGCTTCGCAATGAAGGTGGCAAAAGGATGTCGAATTTCTGCCCCAGCATCTCCTGGACGGTGTAGCCAAAAATCGAGGCGCAATACGTGTTCAGGGAAAGGACATGGCCTTGGTGGTCGACCTGCATCAGGCCGACCGGGCTGTGCTCCAGGAGGTTGAAGCCGGGGTTTTCAGGATTCACGGGGAAGGTTTCAGGCGGATAACCAGAAAAGTATGGACTGTAGACCCGGGGCAGGATCAATCCATTAGGCTGGCAAACCCCCCTCTTCTTGGTGAATTGCCAAAAGCAGCAACTGCAGTCAAGCCGGAGGCAATGCGCCCCGGCTGGCCTTGTTGGGCATGATGTGAATCAGGGCCAGTTCCATTTCCACCTTGCAGGCTTCCCCGTTTTTCAGGGCCAGCCGCTGCGCGCCCGACACCGCGATCTTGAAGTGGGCATGGGGTGCGATGTCCATGGTCAGGTCCAGCCAACTGAGCTCGCCCAGGTCCCGGTGGTTCTGCACATGCACCGGCAAGAGTGCAAAACCCGCCTGCTGCTGCGTGTAATCTGCTGGCTTCAGGGCCAGGCCGTCTGGATGGACCACCCAGTTCACCGGGAAACCGGTCGGTATCTTTCCCTTGTCCTTCACCTGCAGCACAAGTCCGTTTTCAGGCGGCTGAGAGGCAGCTGCTTCATCCAGCACCCAGGCCAGTTCACCGAAACCTGCCTGCTTGCCACGGCCCAGCCACACGCCCTGAAAGCGGTTCTGTATGCCCACCAGGTCAGCCACACGGGAATTGCGGGGCCTGCGGTGCACTTCGAAAGGCTCTCCTTCCTGCAGCACCCGGCCATGGTCAAGGACCACCAGTTTGTCGCACAGCTGCCGAGCCTCATTCAGATCATGGGTCACCATCACGATTGGAATGTGAAGACCAGTTCGCAAATCGGCCAGTAACCGGTACAGGCCCTCGCGGTTCACCTGGTCCACAGCTGAAAAGGGTTCATCCAGCAACAGCAGGTCAGGCTTGCGGGCCAGTGCGCGGGCCAGGGCCACGCGCTGCTGTTGTCCTCCTGACAGGCCAGCCGGTTTGCGCAGGATTTCCTCATCACTCAGCCGCACCTTCTGCAGCCACTGAAGCGCCAGTGCCCTTCGCTCTGTGCGGGGCAGGTGCAGCAGGGCCAATGCCACATTGTCGAGTGCGCTCAGGTGCGGCATCAAGGCATAGTCCTGGAATACCATGCCCACCCGCCTTTGCTGTGGTGGCGTGAAACAGCCGCGGGCCGTGTCCATCCAGACCTGCCCCCCCACCTCCACCCGCCCCTGCGCCGTATTCATCAGGCCTGCCAGCAAGCGCAGTATCGAGGATTTACCCGCTCCTGACGGCCCGACCAGCGCAAGCATTTCCCCTGCCCTGCAACTGAAACTGCCCTGTAGTGGCATTGGGCGGGTTTGCTGAAAACTGGCCTGCAGCGCCATTCAGGCGGCTCCCTGTTCTGCCCGGCGGGCGGGCTGCCCCCGCCTGCGGCGACCTGAAAGGGCCAGGGAACACACCACGGCCAGCAGTGAAAACATCAGCAACACAAATGACATGATGTTGGCAGACTGCAGGTTGAAGCTTTGCACGCTGTCATAAATCGAAATGGCCAGGGTGCGGGTTTCGCCCGGAATACTGCCACCGATCATCAGCACAACGCCAAACTCGCCCAGTGTATGAACGAAAGTCAGCACGATTGCTGACAGCACACCGGGCCAGGCCAGCGGCAATTCAATCCGGGTGAAGATTGCCCAGCCACCCAGGCCACTGACTTTTGCAGCTTCAATCAGGTTGCCCGGTATGGCTTCAAAAGCGCGCTGTATGGGCTGAACCATGAAAGGAATATTGAACAGCAGGGAAGCCAGCAGGATGCCCAGGAAATTGAAGGTCAGCGAAATTCCGAATTGCAATTGCAGCCACTCGCCCAGTGGCGAAGCACCGCCCAGTGCAAGCAACAGGTAAAAGCCCAGCACAGTGGGCGGCAGCACCAGCGGCAGCAATATCATCGCCTCAATCCAGAGGCGCCCCTTGAAGGCGGTCCTGGCCAGCCATCGGCCTGCCCACAGGCCCAGGGGCAGGAGAATGCCCAGCGTGGAGAACGCCAGCTGAATCGAAAGGGAAAATGCAGACCAGTCCATGGCTAATCGTAACCATATTTCCTGAGTATCTGCCGCCCGGCGTCAGTTTTCAGGTAATCGGTGAATGCACGGGCAGCCAGGTTCTCAGGCTTCAGCAACACCATGCCCTGCACAATGGGCTGGTGCAACTCCTGCGGAATCAGCACATGCCGAACACTGGCCTGAAGTTCCGGTGCAAGCGCCAGTGACAGGGCCACCAGGCCCGCCTGTGCTGCGCCGGTGGATACAAACTGTGTGGCCTGGCCAATATTTTCGCCAATCACCAGGTGCGGCTGAACCTGCTGGAACAAGCCCAGGTGTTTCAGGACCTCCCGGGCACGCATGCCATATGGCGCAAGGTTCGGATTGGCGATTGCGAATTTTCGCAGGCGCCCTTCTTTCAATGCAGCCGGGACATCACTCAGGCTGGCATCGCCTTTCAAGCTGGCATTTCTGTGCCACATCAGCACCAGGCGGCCTTTTGCATAGGGAAACACCGGGGGCGAGGCCAGTTTTTCCGCCACCAGCCTTTCAGGAAATTCCATGTCGGCCGACAGGAAGAGATCGAATGGCGCACCCTGCCTGATCTGGCTGTAGAAATTTCCTGAAGAACCATAGGCCAGCTTCAGCACATGGCCCGTGTTTCGCATGAACAGCGGAGCCAGCTCTTCCAGTGCTGGCCTGAGGGTGGCTGCTGCAGCAACGGTGGCGGTTGCAGCCTGCGCCCCGGAAACCAGGCCTGGCAACAAGGCGGAGGCCATGCTGCACAGGGCAAGCAGCAGGCGACGTGCAATCTGACTGGGCATGTCTGTTCTTTCCCAATCCAATCAAAGACTGCGCTGGTTCACCCGCTTCGACAGCTCTTCAGCCGACTCAACCCTTTCGGAATAGCGGTCTACCAGGTACTGGGCATGCCCGCGGGTCAGCAGGGTGAACTTCATCAACTCTTCCATCACATCCACCAGGCGGTTGTAGTAAGGGGAAGGTTTCATGCGGTTGTTGTCATCAAACTCCGCAAAAGCCTTGGGAATGGAAGACTGGTTGGGAATGGTGATCATGCGCATCCATCGGCCCAGCACCCGCAACTGGTTCACCACGTTGAACGACTGGGAACCACCACACACCTGCATCACCGCCAGGGTTTTTCCCTGGGTGGGGCGCTTGGCTCCACCGCTCAGCGGAAGCCAGTCAATCTGGGTTTTCATCACGCCAGTCATTGCACCATGGCGTTCAGGCGAGCTCCATACCTGCCCTTCCGACCAATCGGCCAGTTCACGCAGTTCAAGCACCTTGGGATGCTGCTCATTCACTTCATCCACCAATGGCAAGCCCTCAGGACTGAAAAACTTCACTTCCGCACCCATCAACTCGAGCAGACGGCCTGCCTCTTCCGCAGCCAGGCGGCTGAAAGAACGGGCCCGCAGGGAACCATACAGGATCAGGATCCGGGGTGGATGGGCCAGGGAGTCACCCAGCAGTGTGCGATCAGGTTGCCGAAAAAGTTGAAAGTCGAGATTGGGTAAATCACTGGAGTTCATCTGCAGGTCCATGCAAAGGCTTTTGATTCAGGCGTCAAAACCAGGCCACCGACAGTTCGGAAAAATAGATGACTGCCACATAGCGCAGCATCTTGCCGATGCCAACCAGCAAGATGAAGAGGCCGAGGTTCACACGCATGATACCTGCCACCAGGGTCAGCGGGTCACCACCGATAGGCATCCATGCAAACAACAGGCTCCACACACCGTACTTCTGGAACCAGGCCTGCATTTTCTCAATCTGCTGGGGCTTGAAGTAGAACCATTTTTTATGCTGGAAGTGCAACAGGTAGCGACCCAGCAACCAGTTCACAACTGCACCCAGTGTGTTGCCCGCCGTGGCAACAGCCAGCAGCAGGCCGGCTGGTTCGCCTGCCCGGATCATGGCAAACAGCACCACTTCCGAGTAAAAGGGCAGAATGGTTGCCGCCAGGAAAGCGGATGCGAACAACAGGGAATAAGTCATGCAGGTGGGCCAACTGGTTTTTGCATGCATTGTTGCACAAGCCACCTGAACAGGCGCAGGTGCTGCGGCCTGTACAGCAGATATTCCGGATGCCACTGCACCCCCAGCCAACATGCATCACCAACAGGCTCTATACCCTGAACAAATCCATCCAGGTCGAGTGCAACCACCCTTACGCCAGCGCCCAGGCGGTCCACTGCCTGGTGGTGCAGGCTGTTGATCCGCAGCCTGCCTGCCTGCAGGGCCGCAAGAAGGCGGCTGTTGCCTTCCACCTCTGCTGTTTTCCGGGGCAACACAGTACCCCGGTTGGATGTTCTTTTCCGGCGGGCCCGGATGTCCGTGTGCAGGCTTCCGCCCAGGCACACATTGATCAGCTGGGTGCCCCGGCAAATACCCAACATCGGCAGGCGGTGTTTCAGGGCCCAGTCAATGTGGGTCTGCTCCAGCGCATCCCGTGCCTGGTCATACTGCGCCCTGGGCATTTCTTCTGCACCATAGAGTGAAGGATGAATGTCATCACCGCCACTGACAATCAGCGCATCAATGCTGTCCATCGGCCAGGAATGGCGAATGGTGATCCTGCGGGCACGCCCCCCAGCCAGCCAGACTGCCAGGCGGATGCAGAACCAGGAAGGGGACCACCACTGTGCACTACCGGTTACGCCGACAACAGGTCTTGATGAATGCTGGTCAGCTCGTGATGCCAAGGTTCTTCCTTGAAGTTGATCAGGTTGTGGTGGTAGTGCAGCCACTGACCGCACATTGCCTCGAGCTCAACCGGATGCGAAACCAGGTACTCCAGCACACACCAGGCATTCCAGCTTTCTGCAGGTCGCCAACCCGGCTTTTCTATTTCGCAGTTGGGCAAACGATAATGAAAAGTGGGCCGGGCTTTCACTCTCTCATCCGAGACAGCGGCGATTACCCTTGCCTCGTCAATGTGCTTGAACAGGGGCAGCATATCGAGCCCGCGGTTCCGGGTGGGATTGTGGGCCAGGTAATCATCCATCACCTGATGCAGGCTGGTCAGGCTGGTGTAGGCCATTACCTTCTGCACATAGCGTCTTGGATAACTGTCGATGTAAGGCGTCAGGCGGCGCATCGGATCCACCTCGTGCAATTTCACAAGCCAGCCCTGGGCCACGCAATAGGCCTGTAAATAGGCAACCAGCACCTGGGGAGTGACTTCCGGTACCTCTGGATTGATGTGCATGCCGAATGCATACACAAGGGATTCCGAAGTACCCAGGGCACCAGACTGCCTCAGGCTTTCAACCACCGGATCAAGCAACTCCAGCCGGGTGATCGGTATGGGTGGGCAAACCAGTTCCAGTGGCACCACCTGCCGGGCCAGGTCCGTCATCAGCGTAACCAGCGTGGTGTCTGGCGGCAAGGCATCATCCAGTTGCCTGCGGGCCATGTTCTTTGCGAAGGCCCAGTCCAGTTCAATATTGAAACTGCCAAGGTCCGGGTGAACAACCTTGCACTCTGCCTGCGTGTCCTCCTGCACCCGGCCTTTTATGGCTCTTGCAACCGCTTCGGCAGCAGTCATCAGGTCCAGCCCGGCAAACTCCAGTTCGAAACCCACGGTGCGGGTGCGACCTGCACTGTTGTGAAGGCAGGCCGGAATTGCATACTGAAGTGGCATGATCTGTCCCGGTGAAAATTTGAAAAGCCCTTGCGTGCAGTGGCCCGCAAGACAGCCTGTTGTTTTTCAACGGTTCAGCGCCGGTATGTGCTTACACAGAGGGGGACTGGCCTTTCAGCAACCTGTCCCGCAGCTGGTCGAGTTCACAACGCAGGCGGTGGAAATCCTGGCTGCTGAGACCGCATTTCTCCACCATGCAGGCGTACACATCCAGCGCCTTTTCACGCACGTTCCTGCCCTCCTCGGTGAGGTGGATTTCCAGCTGGCGCTCGTCATCCGCACTGCGATTGCGGGTCAGAAGGCCCTGCTCCGCCATGCGCTTGATCACGGGTGTCAGTGCACCTGGCTGCTGGCCCAGCTTGCGGGCCACGTTGATGAGGCTCACACCGTCTTCCTGCCAGAGAACCATCATGACCAGGTACTGGGAAAAGGTTAAACCAAGCGGCTTCAGCAGGGGTTTGTACACCTGGGTAATGGCCAGGGAGGCGGAATACAGTGAAAAACAGAGCTGGTTGTCCAGCGCAAGCGGATTTTCGGGTTTCATAAGTTCAAGGTCCTGAAAATCAGAGAAAAGGTTAAATAGTGTAAACCCTTGACTGCTCCCCGTCACCGAATGCTGGGGCAAACAGGGAATCGATTACAGCAGGTCAACCGCCACGGCAATTGAATACACTCGGTCGCGCAAGCCTTACCTGCTCATGGTCTTGAATACTTCACAGGGATCTTCCCGATCCTGCTCGGGCAACCGGTGTACCCTGTCGAACTGAACTGCGGCTGCCGACGGTGCATGCTCGACAAAGCCGTGAACCTCGGTGACCCTCTGCAGGTTAACGGGCAACCAGCGAATCACGCCGACATCCCTCTGGACATGTCCGTTGCCGGCAATCAGTACCACGTCCGACCTGGCTGCCTGCTGTTCAACAACACTGGCCATCCACACATCCCTCGCCACCTGGGCAGGAATCATTTTCTCGGCCACCTGGGTTGGCAGCATGTTGCAATGGCCCTGCACAATGTTCTTGCGGTGCTGTTCCAGCAGGTTCTCGGGCAGGGGTTGGTCAAGCTGGTAGCGTTGTATGGTGGCCGGTTCCAGCGCGGCGGAATAACCACCTTTCACAATCCGGTTCGCATCATTTCTTGAAAGATTGGCAGCCAGTATGGGCAGGCGGTAGTCCAGCGCCAGTTGCAGCAAGGGCTGATAAAGCGCCCAGTCCCACTTTTCAAGACCAGGCTGGGAAGTGATGCAGGCTGCTGTTTTGCACCGGGCCATTGCCTCATCCAGCAGGGCCTGATGCTCCCGGTCAAATTGCTCCATTGCAAGGGCGGGCCGCCAGCCGCTTTTTACTTCGCTGGCCAGCAATTCATAACGGGCCTTGTGGCCTTCCGCATTGTCGTGCACTTCGCCAAGCAGCATGATGCGGGGCGATGCGTGTGATGATGAAAGGCCAGGGAAGATGCCCAGCCCAAGCAAGACCATGACTTTTGAAATGCGAACAACAAAGCCTGGCATACAACCCCCTGCTGCGGA
>DASUDJ010000377.1:0-4290 GCA_036275635.1 Limnobacter sp.
GCCATTCGGTGCGACCTGCATTCACCTGGTTCAGCAACATCAGGGGGATGGTCAGGGTTACACCGTCCCGAGGGCTGCCCGGCTCGAAGTGATAAGTAAGGTCGAATGCAAGCCCGCCCATTTCAAGCTTCTTGGGCTAGAACTCGGTGGTGATGTCGCCTGCCTTCTTGCTCAGCAGGTCTTCCTTGTTCAAATGCAGCGCAGCCAGGTCTTCCCGGCTGGCCTGCTTGGCCCAATTCTCAAGGGTTTGCTGGTTGTACACACCTGAAGGCAGCTTGTCTTCATAGAACTGGGCAATCAGGCTTTCATCCATCAGGATGTCCTGCCTGCGGGCCTTGTGCTCCAGCTTTTCAAGATCTTCCACCAGCTTGCGGTTGTGCACGTAGAACGGCACGGTGGTGCGTACCTGGCCGGGCACCAGGCCTTCCTGGATCATTAACTTGCGCGCATCGGTGGGGTTGAACTTGGCAAGGCTGACACGCCGTTGAGAATAAATCGGCAAACCATAAATGGTGCCGGTTTCCATGGCCACCGCTTGGCCAGTGTTCTTTTCCCAATGCGGGTTGCTGTGGTTGCGCTTCACCAGGTGGGCGCCCACCTTTTCAATCCAGTCGGGCTGAATGCGGGCCACGCTGCGGGCATAGAGGCGGGTGGTTTCCACCAGTTCCGCCGCCATGATCCACTTGTAGCCTTTCTTGAACAGGTTGGAACCCGGATGCACTGAAAACTTGATGCTGCGGGCACCCAGGAAGATTGGGTCGGTTTCATGCTTCATGCCGATATTGCCCAAGAGCCCCGACATCAGCGCCATGTGGATTTGGTCGTACTCAGCTGCCTTTGTATTCAGCATCCACTTTTGTTCATGCACCATGGAACTGAGCTGCTGATGCACCTCGGTCCATTCACGCAGGCGGTTGGCTGACAGGAACTTGCGCTGCAGGGTGGTTTTCATTTCACGGTTGGTCAGGCCTTGCTCTTTCAAACCGCTGTAGTACTTCCACAGTTTCAGGAAGGACATGAAATCCGATTCTGTGTCCTCGAACTGCTTCTGGGCATTGTCTGCTGCTTCCTGCGCATCCAGTGGCCGGTCGCGCGGGTCCTGAATCGACAGGGCTGCAGCCAGCACAAGCAGTTCATTCAAACAGGCGCGCTGGCTGGCTTCAAACAGCATGCGGGCAATTCGGGGGTCCAGCGGCAGCTTGGCCAGTGCACGGCCAATTTTTGTGAGCTGCCCTGCTTCATCCAGTGCGTTCAGCTCACTGAGCAACTGGTAACCATCTGCAATGGCGCGGCCCATGGGGCGTTGCAGGAAGGGAAACTCCTCCACCTCGGTCAGGTGCAGGCTTTTCATTCGCAATATGACGGAAGCCAATGAAGAACGCAGAATTTCCGGATCGGTAAAGTCAGCACGGCTTGCAAAATCCTGCTCGGAATACAGGCGTATGCACACGCCATTTGCAACACGGCCGCAACGGCCTGCTCGCTGATTGGCCGAGGCCTTGGAAATTTTTTCCACCTGCAACATTTCAACCTTGTTGCGGTAGCTGTAGCGTTTCACCCGGGCCTGGCCAGAATCAATCACATAGCGGATACCCGGCACGGTCAGCGAGGTTTCTGCCACGTTGGTGGACAGCACGATTCGCCTGCGTCCGCCGGTCTTGAAAATGCGTTCCTGTTCCTGAGCAGTCAGCCTGGCAAACAGCGGAAGAATTTCCAACTGCTGGCGCATGTTCTTGTTCAGGAAGTTGGCCATGTCGCGAATTTCACGCTCGCCCGGCAGAAACATCAGGATGTCGCCCTGCCCTTCACGGCAAAGCTCTTCAACCGCATCCAGCGTGGCAGCCTGGAAGGCGTCTTCATCCACTTCATCAGCTGGATTCACCGGCGCATTTTTTCTGCGGTTGGTGTCGAAATCGTTGGGGTCTTTGTAGCGCACTTCCACCGGGTAAAGCCGACCCGACACTTCAATCACCGGCGCAGGCTTGCCCTGTGCATCTTCGAAGTGTTTTGAAAAACGCTCTGCATCAATCGTCGCGGAGGTCACGATCAGCTTCAGGTCAGGCCGCTTGCGCAGTACGTCCTTCAGGTAACCCAGCAGGAAATCGATGTTCAGGCTGCGTTCATGCGCCTCGTCAATGATGATGGTGTCGTACTTTTTGAAAAGCGGATCAGTCTGGCTTTCTGCCAGCAGAATGCCGTCGGTGACCAGCTTCACCGCAGTGTCTGCACCCGACTTGTCCTGGAAGCGGATCTTGAAACCCACATATTGCCCAAGCTCGGAATTCAGTTCCTGCGCAATCCGTTTTGCAGTGGCCGTGGCCGCCAGCCTGCGGGGCTGGGTATGAACAATGCTGCGACCATTCAGGCCACGGCCCAGCTCCAGGCACATCTTGGGCAACTGGGTGGTTTTGCCGGAACCGGTTTCGCCGCAGACAATCACCACCTGGTTGTGTTCAATCAGGCGCTTGATTTCATCCCTGCGCTGGGAAACCGGCAGCTCTTCAGGATACTGAATGTTCAGCAAAGGCAAGGGAATATGTTCTTTTGACAACACTAATAACCACAAACAGGTTCGAAACCCCATCAATTTGGGGAAAAAGAGCAGGAGGACTGGACTGCACGCGACTGGAAATTATAATCAATCGATCGCGCGGCTGCGGCTGCACCCAGTGTATTCCCTTTTTTACAGGACAGCCCAAAAGCCAATGAGCAACAACCCCGGCAGCGACGACATTTCAATGAACAGCCAGACATTCGTTCAATGGCTGCGCACAGTGGCACCCTACATTCACGCATTCCGCGGAAAAACCTTCGTGGTGGCTGTGGATGGGGAACTGGCCCACCAGGGTTACCTGAATTCACTGGCACAGGATTTGTCGCTTTTGCATGCGATGGGCATGCGGATTGTGCTGGTGTGCGGCTCACGCCCACAGGTTGAAGAACAGCTGGCGCTGCGCCACATACAGCCTGCTTTCCACAAGGGCTGGCGCATCACAGACAAGGGTGCCCTCGAATGTGCCAAAGAGGCTGCGGGTGAACTGAGACTGGATATTGAAGCTGCATTCTCCCAGGGCTTGCCCAATACGCCCATGGCGCATTCTTCCATGCGGGTAATCTCGGGCAACTTCATCACCGCACGCCCAATGGGTATTCTTGATGGTGTTGATTTACAGCACACCGGCCTGGTGCGCAAAATTGATGTAACAGCCATCCAGATGAGCCTGAACAGCAATGCAATCGTGTTGCTGTCCACCATCGGCTTTTCACCCACGGGCGAGGCCTTCAACCTGACCATGGAAGATGTGGCCACCAGCACGGCCCGAGCAATGAAGGCAGACAAGCTGATTTTTGTGAGCCAGATTGAGGGTATTTTCGACAAGAGTGGAAAACTGCTTGAGGAACTTGAACTGGACCGCGCCAGGGAAATCATGCTGCATGATGATTTGCCCGAACTGACGAAAGATTATCTCGAGTGCTGCATTCTTGCCGTGCAAGGCGGCGTGGGCCGTGCCCATATTGTGCCGCTCGACCTGGATGGCGGCGTGATGCTGGAGCTGTTCTCCCATGATGGCGTGGGCACCATGGTGTCGGAAGAGAACCTTGAAAGCCTGCGGCAGGCCACGCTGGATGACTCGGGCGGTATCAAGACCCTGATTGAACCACTTGAAATGGCAGGCGTTCTGGTGCGCCGTGGACGCGATCGAATTGAACGCGACATTGATCACTTCACCGTGCTGGAACACGACGGCATTCTGTGGGGTTGTGCGGCCATGTACCCCTACCATGCAGAAGGCCTGGCTGAGCTGGCCTGCCTGGTGGTGCACCCCTCCTGGCAGGGTACAGGCGATGGCGAACGCCTGCTGAAAAAGATCGAACAGGATGCCCGAAAGCAAGGACTGAAGCAGTTGTTCGTGCTGACCACTCAAACATCACATTTTTTCCTGAAACGTGGATTTGCAGTGGGTGATGTGGACAAATTGCCAATTGAACGCAAGCGCCTGTACGACTGGAACAGGAAGTCACAGGTCCTGATCAAGACCCTTTGAGGGTGGATGATGAGCACATTCGAAAGCCAGAAGCCCAAGGGTGGAACCAGCACCGCCATCATTCATTCCGAGTCAGTGAGTGCAGACGGTTTCTCGGCCCTGCCCACTCCTTTGTATCGTGGTTCCAGCACTTTTTTCGAAAACACAGCTGCGCAGCGTTCAACTGTTGATGTGCTGGGGCTGGATTACAGCTACGGCCTGCATGGCAACCCCACACAATACACGCTGGCGAAAAAACTGGCTG
>DASUDJ010000378.1:0-2099 GCA_036275635.1 Limnobacter sp.
AACCACATCCTGGGGGGCGGTGGCTTTGTGTCCCGGCTGATGGATGAAATCCGCGAGAAGCGTGGCCTGGCCTACAGCGCTTATTCCTATTTCATGCCAGCTGGTGATGCAGGCCCCTTCCAGGCGGGTGTGCAGACCAAGAAAGAATCTACCGGTGAATCAGTGCGCATCATGCGCAAAACGATTACCGACTTCATTGAAAAAGGCCCCACACAGGCTGAACTGGAGGCCGCCAAGAAGAACCTGGTGGGTGGTTTTCCGCTGCGAATCGACAGCAACGGCAAACTGCTGAGCAACATCTCCATGATGGGCCTGCACAACCTGCCCTTGAATTACCTGGACAACTGGACAGCCGAAGTGAACAAGGTGACTGTTGAAAGCGCCCGCAAGGCTTTTGCAAGGCATGTGAGTGCGGACAAGCTGGTGACAGTGGTGGTGGGCGGCAAGATTGAGTAAAGGACAATCCGCAGGCAAAACAGGCAGCCTGAGAATCATTGGTGGAGCCTGGCGCCGCCACAATCTGCCAATTGCCGATGTAGAAGGCCTGCGGCCCACACCCGACCGTGTACGTGAAACTGTGTTCAACTGGCTGGGGCAGGATTGCACCGGCATGCGGGTTCTGGACCTGTATGCAGGCACCGGCGCATTGGGCTTTGAAGCGGCTTCACGCGGTGCGGACGAGGTGGTGCTGGTTGAGCAGCACAGGGTGGTGGTAAAGCAGTTGCAGGACAACCGGGCCTGGCTGCTTTCGAAATGGCCGCCTGAAGCCGGGCAGAAGCCCGTGATCAATGTGGATGCATCGGATGTACAAGCCAGCCTGAAACGAATGGCCACCAATGGCCAGAAGTTTGACCTGGTGGCACTTGACCCACCCTTTCGGAGTGAATTGATGCAATGCACCCTTCCCCTGCTGAAGGCTGTGCTGAAGCGGGGCGGGTTGGTGTATGCCGAGTGGCATGAAAACCTGTTTGATGACGAGGCCGCACTTTGCAAGGCCTTGAATGTTCAAGAAATTGATGCTTTGCGGCATTTAAAAGCCGGCCAAGTGCATGCGCATTTGTTTGCCTTGCCTGCTCTGTGATACAAAGCGGGGATAGAGAAGTACAACACCAATAAAAACCCTGATATGGAGTTCAGCGATGCGCATTGCTGTCTATCCCGGTACATTCGACCCACTGACCCGCGGCCATGAAGACCTGGTTCGCCGGGGCGCAAAGATATTCGACAAACTGGTGGTGGGCGTTGCAGACAGCCCCAACAAGCGCCCGTTCTTCACCATGGATGAGCGTGTGACGATTGCCCGTGAAGTGCTGAGCCATTACCCGAATGTGGAAGTGAAGGGCTTCAAGGGCCTGTTGAAAGACTTCGTGCGGGACAACAATGCCAACGTGATTATCCGCGGCCTGCGTGCTGTCAGCGATTTTGAATATGAGTTCCAGATGGCGGGCATGAACCGCTACCTGTTGCCTGATGTGGAAACCATGTTCCTGACGCCTTCTGACCAGTACCAGTTCATTTCAGGCACCATCGTGCGGGAAATCGCCTCCTTGGGCGGGGATGTCAGCAAGTTCGTGTTTCCATCCGTTGAGCATTGGCTGAACCAGAAGCTGGGCTTGAACCAGCAGGTTGTGAACAAGTAAGGTTTGAAGGAACGCCTCTTTGAGTGGCGTAATAGAATGGCTTTGATCATCACCGATGAATGCATCAATTGCGACGTTTGCGAGCCCGAGTGCCCGAACGGTGCGATCAGCATGGGTGAAGAAATCTACGAAATCGACCCTGGCAAATGCACTGAGTGTGTGGGGCATTTTGATGAGCCTCAATGCGTGGTGGTGTGCCCGGTGGAATGCATTCCCAAAGACCCGGCTCACCCGGATACCCGGCAGCAATTGCTGGGCAAGTTCTTCAAACTGCATCCCGACAAAACGCCTTACCTGGCCGAGGAAAAATAAGCGCTCAGGCAAATCCCGACTCGCGCTCACCTCAATTTGACTGTGTTCGAGTTATTGCTGGACACAACATCACAGTGGCGTTTTCTTCAGGCCTTTCTGGCTGCATCCTGAACCAGCCATCCTGCCAATACCAGTACATTGCAGCCT
>DASUDJ010000379.1:0-2648 GCA_036275635.1 Limnobacter sp.
TGCAGGTGCCACCACGTGCAGGGAATTGGTCATGAAGGCCTTGGCCTCCACATCCAGGTTGGCTGGGGGCTTGGACATGATGTACAGGTCGTCCAGGTTGTGCTCCAGCCTGTGGATGACCCCGTTGCGGTTCAGCACTTCCAGCGCAATTTCCACTTCAGGGTAGCGTGCACAGAAATCCCCCAGCAGGCGGGGCACGAAGTATTCCGCCGTACTCACCACGGCCACGGTCAGTTTGCCGCGACGGAAGCCCTTGATGTCGTCCACCCTTTGCTGAAAACTTTCCAGTTCGGCCAGCATGGCCCGCGCAGTTTCCTCCAGCTCAAGGCCGGCTGGTGTCAGAAACACGGCCTTGCCAATCACTTCGTACAACGGTAACCCCACCGAGTCGCTGAGCTCTTTCATCTGCATGGACACCGTGGGTTGCGTCACATGGAAATGCCGTGCCACCGCCGTGATGCTTTTCAGGCGGGCCAGTTCGGTGAACAGGTGAAGCTGCCGAAGAGTCAGATTCATAATCTTTTGGTGATGGATATTACTGATTTTTTGATTTTACATGATTATCCATTCTGACTAGCATGGGCGCACTTTCGTTTCTGCAGTCATCATGAACAACTTCACAGATCCAGCAATCCTCTTTTTTTTACTCGGTATTTTTAGTGGCCTGGTGAAATCCAATCTTGAAATTCCGGCCCAGGTCAGCCGATTCCTGTCGCTTTACCTGTTGATGGCGCTGGGCCTGAAAGGCGGCTTTGCCCTGAGTGCCTCCGGCTTCAATGCGCAGGTGCTGGGCGGCCTTGGCAGCGCCCTGTTGTTGGCTGTCGCAGTTCCATTGATCAGCTACCCTATTTTGCGCCGCTGTATTTCCGCTTTTGATGCGGCAGCAATTGCCGCCACTTACGGCTCGGTGAGTGCGGTCACTTTCATTACTGCTGTGCAGTTCCTGGAAAAATCAGACATTGCTTACGGTGGCCACATGGCTGCTGCCATGGCCCTGATGGAATCGCCCGCGATTATCCTGGCAGTGCTGTTTGCCAACATGGCACGGAAACAGGTTGGCAAGACAGCTCCTGCTGTGAATGCTGCAGATGGCACAGCCACAGCCCACCCACCTGTGAAAGGCTTCGGCCACCTGCTGCAGGAAAGCTTCACTGAAGGTGCGCAGCTGTTGCTGCTGGGTGCCATGCTGATCGGCTTCATGAGTGGTGCCGAGGGCAAAAGCGCCATGCAGCCTTTCACTGGCGACCTGTTCAAGGGCATGCTGGCCTTCTTCCTGCTGGACATGGGCTTGACCACCGCCAAACACCTGCCCAAGCTGAAAAAGGTATCTGGCTGGATGATTGCCTATGCGGTAATTGCACCTGCAGCCCATGCCACCCTGGCCTGGCTGCTGGCCAGGGCCACGGGTGCAAGCGTGGGTGACACCGCCCTGTTGATGGTGCTTGCGGCGAGCGCGTCCTACATTGCAGTGCCTGCCGTAGTGCGTTACGCCATTCCGGAAGCCAACCCCAGCCTGTATGTTGGGCTTTCGCTGGGCATCACGTTTCCCCTGAACATCCTGGTGGGCATTCCCCTGTATGTGCAATTGGCTGGGGGTTGACAGGCTAGGCCAGCAACTCGATACCCTCCAACTCCCTTGCGCACACTTCCCGCATCACGGCCACAAAATCAGCCGCATAAGGTTTCGCAGCAAGGGATGCGGGCATGGCTGCATACAGGGTTGAAATCAAGCCCTTCCGGCCCAGCTTCACCTGGGCCACATAACCCCGGTCCACATAACTTTTGACCGCCCAGGCCGGCAATGCTGACAGGCCACGGCGGCTGGCCACCAACTGCAGCAAGGCCACCGTCAGTTCACTGCTGCGGCGCTTCACTTTCACCCCAGCGGGCAGCAGAAAATTTTTCATCACATCCAGCATGTCGTCCGGCACCGGATAGGTCAACAGTGTTTCCCCCGCAAAATCGGTTGGCTTCAAATAGGCTCTTTTCGCCAGGCTGGAATCCACTGCCACCACGCCCACCATTTCAAAACGGAACAATGGAAAACAGGCCATGCCCTCCTCTTCGCAGGGCTCGGACAAAATCGCCAGTTCCGCATCACCCTTGTGCAACAGGCCAACCGGGTCTGCATGGAAGCCTGAAACAATGTCCAGTTCTGCTTCAGGCCAGCGCTTGCGATAGGCGTCCATGGAGGGCATCAGCCAGTCGAAACAGGTGTGGCATTCCACCGCAACCCGCAAGGGGCCGCCAGCGCCTTGCTTCATCTGCAGAATGTCCAGCTCGGCCTGGTCCACTTCAGCCAGCACTTGCCTGGCCAGTTGCAGCAGGCGCTGCCCGGTCATGCTGAAGCGGGTTTGCCCCGCCTGCCTGTACAGCAGCTCTTCACCAAACCAATCTTCCAGCGCTTTCACCTGGTGCGACACCGCACTCTGGGTAATGCACAGCACATCAGCCGCCCGACTCAGGCTTCCTGTTTGATCAATCGCCTGCAGGCACCGCAAGTGGCGCAGTTCAAGAATACTCTTGGGTATGAATGTGGACATGAATTTAATTCACTTTTTTTTTGAAAATTATTCGTTTGAATAATATCTTAATCCACGTGAACATGGTGCTTTTACTTTCAAGCCAAGGCACAACACCATGATCAA
>DASUDJ010000380.1:0-4075 GCA_036275635.1 Limnobacter sp.
GATTGTTGTGCACGGTGGAGGTCCGCAGATTGATGAAGCACTGCGCCGCGTGGGCAAGCAGGGCACTTTCATCCAGGGCATGCGGGTTACCGACGAAGAAACCATGGAAGTGGTGGAGTGGGTGCTGGGTGGCCAGGTGCAGCAGGACATCGTGATGATGATCAATGAGCACGGCGGCAAGGCGGTGGGCCTGACTGGCAAGGACGGCTCGCTCATCCAGGCGCGGAAAATGAAAATGGCTGACAAAAGCGAGCCGGGCAAGTTTCACGACATCGGTTTCGTGGGTGAAATCGCCTCCATTGATCCATCCATCGTGAAGGCCCTGCAGGATGACGCATTCATCCCGGTGATTTCCCCGATCGGTTTCGGTGATGATGGCCAGGCCTATAACATCAATGCGGACCTGGTGGCAGGCAAGATTGCTGAAGTCCTGAAAGCCGAAAAACTGATCATGATGACCAACACGCCGGGCGTGCTGGACAAGCAGGGCAATCTGTTGACTGGCCTGACTGCCAAGCGCATCGATGAGCTGTTTGAAGACGGCACGATTTCCGGAGGCATGCTGCCAAAAATATCCTCTGCGCTGGAGGCGGCAAAAAGCGGAGTAAACTCGGTTCACGTGGTGGACGGTCGCATTCCGCACTGCCTCTTGCTTGAAATCCTGACAGAGCAGGGCGTGGGCACCATGATCCGCCGACACTGATATCCCAGGTACGCCATCGCGCCCTCGGCGCAGGAGAACTGCATGTCGAACAAGAAAATTCCAGGTTTGTCCGTTACTGACGGCTTTGATTTCGTGAAAAAAATCTGGGGTAGCTTGCCCATCCCCAGCGTCATGAACCCCACTACTGATCTGGATGAACTCGACAAGCGCATTTCTGATTTGAAAGCGGTGGAGCAGTGGCTGAACATCAACCTCAGCATGTTGCGTGCAACCATACAGGGGCTCGAGGTTCAGCGCGGAACCATCGCAACCATCAAGTCCTTCAGTTCCAACATTGGCCTGGGAACGGAAAAGGCCGGGGAGCTCGGGCAAGCTGCGCAGGATGAGTTCATCCGCAATGCCATGCAGGCGGTGGCAGTGCCACCGCCCATGCCCAGGGCGGAACCGGTGGCGACCAGGGTGCCCGAACCAGAGCCCGCGCCTTCAAGCCCCGAGGACAAGTCCGCCCAAATGGAGTCTTCCAAGGCCATGATTTCGAATGCCACAGCCTGGTGGGGCCTGCTTCAGGACCAGTTCAACAAGGTGGCCGCAGCTGCCATGACGGGTTCGGGCCTTGCAGCTGCCGAGGAAGAAAAGCCCAAGGCTGTGAAGAAGTCGAACGCCGCAACATCAAAAACACCCACCCGATCGAAAGGGTCCAGTACCTCCAGTGCCGCCAGGAAAACTGGCAGCAGTGCCCGCACTAACCGCACAAGGTCCTAGATGTTCCGTTTTGGTCATGCCACTCATCCCAACTGGCGAGAGGCGCTTGAACTGGTGCTGGTGCAACTTGAAGGCCAGATGCAACTGGAGCAGTTTGCAAGCCAGGTCTCCCGCCCGCAAAAGCTTGGGCTGGTCTATGCAACTGAGGCGCTTGGTCCTCATATTGATCAAATCCTGCAGGGCCTGAAGCTGCGTACCGGCATCAAGGACTGGGTAGGTGGAATTGCCTCTGGCGTCTGCAGCAGCGGGGTAGAGTATTACCAGGAACCGGCACTGGTGGCCATGCTGATGGAATTTCCGGCAGATTCAGCTCGCGTGTTTTCCGGGAAACTGCCATTGCCCAAGCCGGGTACCGTGAATGCAGCGGGTCGAGAAGCCATGTCAGCCGCGCTTGTGCACATCGATCCCCTGACCGAGGACATTGATGATCTGCTGGATGACTTGTCCCTGAAGGTCAGCAGCCGCAATATTTTTGGTGGCCTGGTCAGTGCCGGCGCTGCAAATACCCATGTGGCCCTCCAGCCCTTGAGTGGTGGCGTATCTGGCGTGGTGTTTGCCAGCAGCGTGCCAATTGAAGTCCGCATGACCCAGGGTGTACAGGTGGTGGGCACTGAACATGAAATCACGGCCCTGCGTGGCAATTTTGTTGAACAACTGGATGGACTCCCCGCGCTGGATGTGTTGCTTGCGGACCTTGGGCTGCAACCGGACGGGGCAGCCCCATCTGCCACTGCTGACCAGGCTGCAGAGGTGCTGGCCAAGCGATTCGCCCATGGTCTTTTTGTGGGTCTGACCGACAAGAGCCTGGCTGAATCCATTGCCCTGCGCGGTTATTCAGGTGGTCGCTCCGAGGCGCACCAGTTGAAGGTCAGGCCGGTGGTGGGCATGGATCCAAACAGGAAGTCGATCGCCGTGGCCGAAGATTTCAAGGTGGGGGACAGGTTGGCTTTCTGCACCCGGGATGAAAATTCCGCCCGCACTGACCTTACTCGCATGTGCGCTGAACTGCGGGAAGACCTGGATGCGCCCGCCCCGAAATTGAATGAACTGCAGGCGGCTGGTTTTTCCGGTATTCATGCCCATCGCAAACCGCGGGGCGCGGTCTACATCGCCTGCAACGGCCGGGGCTCGGCCTTGTTTGGCCTGCAGGGAGTTGAGCAGCAGATTGTTCGCGAACAGTTGGGCGACATTCCCCTGCTGGGTTTTTCTGCAAATGGTGAAATTTTCAAGGGCGCCCTGTATGGTTACACCGGCGTCCTGGCCCTGTTTTTTTAACTGATACCACTCCATGAATATCCTGATCCTGGCTGCCGGCAAAGGCACCCGAATGAAGTCGATACTTCCCAAGGTATTGCACACAGTGGGTGGTGAATCCATGCTTCTGCGCGTCATCAATACTGCAGGGAATTTTCAGCCAGCCCACCGGGTTGTGGTCGTAGGGCATGGCGCGGCAGCAGTTCAGGCCCACCTGGGTCACTTTCCCGACCTGAAATTCGCTGTCCAGGCTGAACAACTCGGCACCGGCCATGCTGTTCAGTGTGCAGTCCCCGCACTGGCTGATCATCCAGTCACCCTCATCCTGTACGGCGACGTGCCGCTGATCCGCTTTGAATCGCTGGCCCCCTTGGTGCAGGCGGCGCAGGCAGGTCAATTGGGCCTGATGACACTGCACATGGACAATCCCCACGGGTATGGTCGGATTCTTCGGGATTCCGAAGGTGCCGTGACTGGCATCGTCGAGCAGAAAGACGCCAGTCCGGCTGAACTGGCCATCACCGAAGTCAATACCGGAATCCTGGCCTGCCCCACTGAAAAGCTGAAAGACTGGGTTGGCCGCCTGAGCAACAACAATGCCCAGGGCGAGTATTACCTCACCGACATCATCGCAATGGCGCACCAGGAGGGCTTGCTGATCCGCACCGCCCAGCCTGGTCATGACTGGGAAGTGTCTGGCGTGAACTCACGCAGCCAGCAGGCTGAGCTGGAGCGCATCTGGCAGCTTCACCAGGCAGAAAAGTTGATGTCACAGGGCGTTCATTTGTTCGACCCTGCCCGCATTGACCTGCGTGGCATGCTCACCTGCGGCACCGATGTCTCCATCGACGTGGGTTGCGTATTCCAGGGCAAGGTAGTGCTTGGCAACAATGTGTCCATTGGCCCGAACTGTGTATTGAACAATGTCACCATCGGCGATGGCACCCGCATTGATGCTTACTCCCACCTGGTGGACGCCACAGTGGGCGAACAGGCTGTTGTTGGCCCTTACGCCCGCTTGCGCCCCGGTGCAAAACTGGGCGATGAAGTGCACATCGGTAATTTCGTGGAAGTGAAAAATGCCAGCATTGCCAATCAGTCCAAGGCCAATCACCTGGCCTACATTGGCGATGCAAGAATTGGCGAACGTGTGAATGTCGGCGCTGGCACCATCACCTGCAATTATGACGGGGCCAACAAGCACCTCACCATCATTGAAGATGATGTATTCATCGGTTCCGACACCCAGTTGGTCGCCCCGGTCACCGTAAGAAAGGGTGCCACACTGGGTGCTGGCACCACGCTGACAAAGGATGCGCCTGAAGATGCACTCACGGTGTCCAGGGCCAGGCAGGTCACCATCAATGGCTGGAAGCGCCCAGTCAAATCACCCAA
>DASUDJ010000381.1:0-5977 GCA_036275635.1 Limnobacter sp.
CGCGGCTTCTACCAACCAGCGTGGGTCCATTTCAAACGCAGTGGCGTACAGACGCTTCAAGTCTTCGGGAATACGGTCGATCTTCATCACTGAGCCGTCGAAATACTTCAGGTCAGCAATCATCACTTCATCCCAGATGCCCAGGCGCTTCAAATCGCGCACCAGGTGTTCATTCACGATGGTGAATTCGCCAGACAGGTTCGACTTTACATACAGGTTCTGGAAGGTCGGTTCAATCGACGCAGCCACACCAATGATGTTGGAAATGGTGGCTGTTGGCGCAATCGCCACGCAGTTGGAGTTGCGCATGCCGTGCTGCTTGATGCGAGCACGCAGTGCATCCCAGTCCATGCGGCTGGAGGTGTCCACTTCCACATAGCCGCCCCGCTCTTCTTCCAGCAGCTTCAGTGAATCCAGCGGCAGAATACCCTTGTCCCACAGCGAGCCCTTGAAGGTGCTGTATGCACCGCGCTCTGCAGCCAGTTCAGTGGAGGCCTCGTAAGCGTAGTAGCAGATGGCTTCCATGCTTTCATCAGCAAACTCCACTGCATCACGTGAAGCATAGGGCTTGCGCATCATGTGCAATGCATCCTGGAAGCCCATCATGCCCAGGCCCACAGGGCGGTGGCGCAGGTTGGAATTGCGTGCCTTCGCCACTGCGTAGTAGTTGATGTCGATCACGTTGTCCAGCATGCGCATGGCCACGCCCACGGTTTTCTGCAGCTTGGCATGGTCGAGCACCAGCTCGCCGTTGTCGCCCTGCTTCAGGTGGCGGGTCAGGTTCACGGAACCAAGATTGCACACAGCAATTTCATTCTCGTTCGTGTTCAGCGTAATTTCTGTGCACAGGTTGGATGAGTGCACCACGCCCACGTGTTGCTGGGGGCTGCGGATGTTGCAGGGGTCCTTGAAGGTGATCCATGGGTGGCCGGTTTCAAACAGCATGGAGAGAATTTTTCTCCACAGCTTGGCGGCTTCCACGGTCTTGAACAGCTTCAGATCACCACGTGCGGCTTTCTCTTCGTAACCCACGTAGGCTTTCTCGAAGGCCTTGCCGTACAGGTCGTGCAGGTCGGGGCAGTCGGACGGGCTGAACAGGGTCCAGTTACCACCTTCCATTACTCGCTTCATGAACAGGTCTGGAATCCAGTTCGCAGTGTTCATGTCATGGGTGCGGCGGCGGTCGTCACCGGTGTTCTTGCGCAGCTCCAGGAATTCTTCAATGTCCAGGTGCCAGGTTTCCAGGTAGGCACACACGGCACCCTTGCGCTTGCCGCCCTGGTTCACGGCCACGGCCGTGTCGTTCACCACTTTCAGGAATGGCACCACGCCCTGTGACTTGCCGTTGGTGCCCTTGATGTGGCTGCCCAGTGCACGCACGGGTGTCCAGTCATTGCCGAGGCCGCCAGCAAACTTGCTCAGCAGCGCGTTTTCCTTGATGCCTTCATAGATGTCGTCCAGGTCGTCGCCGATGGTGGTGAGGTAGCAGGAGGACAGCTGCGAGCGGATGGTGCCGCTGTTGAACAGTGTGGGGGTAGAGCTCATGAAGTCGAAGGTTGACAGCACTTCATAGAACTCGATTGCACGAGCCTCACGGTCCACTTCATTCAGTGCCAGGCCCATGGCCACGCGCATGTAGAAAGCCTGTGGCATTTCAATGCGTGTGCCGTCCACATGCAGGAAGTAACGGTCATACAGGGTTTGCAGGCCCAGGTAATCGAACTGCAGGTCACGCTCGTACTTCAGGGCCTTGCCCAGCTTCTTCATGTCGAACTGCGCCAAACGGTTGTCCAGCAGGCCAGCCGCAATGCCTTTCTTGATGAACTGCGGGAAGTACTCTGGGTACACCTCGGCCATTTCATCTTGCGCAATTTCACGGCCAATGATTTCACGGCGAATGGTGTGCAACAGCAGGCGGGATGTCACCAGCGTGTAGGTAGGCTCGGTCTCGATCATGGCGCGAGAGGCCAGGATGGCTGACTTGAACACCTCGTCGATTTTTACACCGTCGTACAGGTTCTTCAGGGTTTCCTTCTGAAGATGGGCCACATCAATTTCTTTCAGGCCAACAGCAGCGCTTTCAATCAGGGCTTTCAGCGCATCCACATCCAGTGGGCGCTTCATGTCGCCATCCACCACGTTCAGAGCATGCTGCTCAGCCTGCTCTACCTGCTTGGCTGCACGCTCCTGCGCGCGGCGCTCGCGATACAGCACATAGGCGCGTGCCACTTCGGCTTCGCCGGAACGCATCAAAGCCAGCTCAACCTGGTCCTGGATGTCTTCAATGTGGAAAATACCGCCAGAAGGCTGGCGACGTACCAGCGCATTCACCACGCTGCCAGTCATTTGCTCGACCAGTTCACGAATGCGGGCGGAAGCAGCTCCCTGCCCACCATTGACCGCCAGGAAAGCCTTGGTCATGGCCACCGCAATCTTGCTGGGCTCAAAACCAACCACGGCACCATTTCGACGAATGATCTTGTAGTTTGAATATGCAGAATCAGCACCTGTTGCAGTCGCTGCAATCGGGTGGGCTGTCAGGGGGGCACTCATCGACGAATGGGTGGATTCCTGGCTTGTCAGCATGCATCTTTCTCCTGGACTTGTGGGTTCTTGAGGGGGTTGTTTTTATAATGGATCAAGCGAGACGACCACTATATATTGTGTTTCAACTGTGGCTTGAAACTAATTGTAGTGGTCCATTCCTGATTTGGCAAACGATTTCTTATCCCCCATCCGTGCACAGAGTTATCCACAGTGGACAAGTTGTGGACAAGGTTGGGATAAGTGCGACGCAGCAAAAAATGGCGCCGGTGGCGCCATTTTTCAGTTGCTGATCTGAAGTTCGTAGGTGTTTGATTTGCGAAGGTCTTTCCAGTCAAAGAAAGGCCCTGGATCGGTTTTGCGGGTGGGTGCAATCTCGCTGTGCGCCATTGCATATTTCAGTGGATAACGCTGCTGCAACTCCCTGGCGAGTCGCTTCAGGCTGGCGTACTGCGATGCATCAAAAGGCGTATATACGTCACCCAGCAACTCGATGCCAATCGAAAAATGGTTGAAATTGCACCTGCCCATTGCTGCTGAAATTCCGGCATGCCAGGCCCGTTTTTCACAGGATACAAACTGGGTTATTGACCCATCACGATCAATCAGAAAATGGGATGACACATGCAGGCCCAGCAGTTCTGCAAATGCAGGGTGGGCATGGCAATCAAGCCGATTCAGGAACAGGTCTTCAATCGGTGCCACATCCCTGCCGCGCTCAGGCAGGCTGATGCAGTGAACCACCAGGGTGTCGATCACAGTGCCCATCGGGCGGGCATCCTGGTTTGGACTTTGCTGCCTGCGCACCCAATCCTGCTCTATCCAGCCTTCATCCAGCCACATGATGCGCCTCCAGAAAATTCACCCAAGACCAGCTCAAGCCCTCAGAAACACCCAATTCGCGCTCAGTGAACCTTTTCACCTGCAGCCTTGGCATGCTCAAGGCCGCAATAGAATCGACCCTGCATCATCACACCCTCCGACAGGGGGCTGTAGGCACCGCAGTGCTGGCAAGGCATGATCTCTTCCTGTGTTTTACGGCCGAGGTTGCCCTTTTGTTGAGCCTTTGGACCAGGCTTTTCACCCAATTGTTTGCGCTGCCAGCTTTTGAAAAGTACCCAGCCCAGCAGGATGAGTCCCAGGAAAAACAGAATGCGCCCCATCAAGCAGCCCTTTTCAGAATGAATTCAAGCACGAACTGGGTTCCGAAATAGGCCAGCACCAGAACGGCATAGCTACCCAGGCACCATCGCAAGGCCACCTTGCCCCGCCAACCCAGGAACAGGCGCCCCCCAAGCAGCACAGCAAAAGAACACCAGGACAACACGGAAAAAATTGTCTTGTGGTCGAGGCGGGCGCTGCTGCCCCAGGCCTCAGAAAACAGGAAGCCGGTCAGCAAGGTCAACGACAGCAAGACAAAGCCCGCCCACAACTGTCGGAAAAGCACGGATTCCATGCCCAGCAGCGATGGCAACTGGTCCAGGAACCGTTCACGCAGCAGGCGTTTTTCCTGGGTACTGGCCACCGGCTGGTGAAGCGCCTTTTCCTGGTAAGCCATCACCACTGCATGCACAGCTGCAATCCCAAGCAGGCTGTAGGCGGCAAGAGCAATCACCAGGTGCACCTGGAACAGCAGGTTCCCCCCCATGCGCAAGGCAGGTTCATCACCCACCCACAAAGCCAGTACAAACATACCGGCACAAAAAGGAAATACGATCAGTTCCAACAGGGGGACACGGTTGAAAAAGCTTTCAACAAAGGCCACCAACGACGCCAGCCATGCCACGCACATCAGACCCAGCACAAAACCGAAATGCATGCCATCCGCCTGAAACAGCAAGCGACCGAGCAACAGGCCGGACACAAGCAAGGCCAGCGCAATCAACGCCCGGTTCAGGTTTTCCGGAGCGGGGTTTTTACCGAAAACCTTCAGGGCGGCCAATCCACCCGAGGCGGACAGCAGCGGCACTGCAAGCGCGTACAATAATGTGTTGTTCATAGAAACCAGTTTACTCGATTCCAAGCACGAGTCAGGGGCACCACACGATGTTTGAAAACCTCTCCGACCGCCTCTCGCGGGTCGTCAAAAATATCAAGGGCGAAGCACGCATCACCGAGGCCAACACGCAGGAAATGCTGCGCGAGGTGCGGCTGGCCCTGCTTGAGGCAGATGTGGCTTTGCCGGTGGTGAAGGAATTCATCAACCAGGTGAAAGAACAGGCACTGGGCGAGGAAGTGCTGAACAGCCTGACACCCGGCCAGGCGCTTGTGGGCATTGTGCACAAGCAGCTGATCCAGCTGATCGGCGAGAAAACCGAAGAAATCAACCTGGCTGCCCAGCCACCCGTGGTCATCCTGATGGCAGGCCTGCAGGGCGCCGGTAAAACCACCACCACCGGCAAGCTGGCCAAGTACCTGAAGGACAACCTGAAGAAAAAGGTGCTGACCGTTTCTGCTGACGTGTATCGCCCCGCCGCGATCGAGCAGCTTAAAACCGTGAGCGGCCAGGCCGGCGCCGAGTTCTTTCCATCCGACCCAAGCCAGAAGCCTGTGGACATTGCACTGGCTGCATTGAATCATGCCAAGCGCCAGTTCTTTGATGTGCTGATCCTCGACACGGCAGGCCGCCTGGGTATTGATGAAGCCATGATGAACGAGATCAAGGCTTTGCATGCAGCGGTGAGCCCCACCGAGACCCTGTTCGTGATCGACGCCATGCTGGGCCAGGATGCGGCCAACACGGCCAAGGCATTCAATGAGGCCCTGCCGCTGACTGGCGTGGTGCTGACCAAGATGGACGGTGATGCACGTGGCGGTGCAGCCCTTTCTGTGCGACAGATCACCGGCAAGCCCATCAAGTTCATGGGTGTGGGCGAAAAACTGACCGGCTTCGAAAAATTCCACCCCGACCGCGTTGCAGGCCGAATCCTGGGCATGGGCGACATCGTGTCGCTGGTGGAAGAGGCCAAGAAAGGCATTGACCAGCAGGAGGCAGAAAAGCTGGCCAAGAAGCTGAAAAGCGGCAAGGCATTCGACCTGAACGACTTTTTGGCCCAGATCAGCCAGATGCGCAACATGGGCGGTCTGCAAGGCCTGATGGACAAGCTTCCAACCCAGTTGATGAAAGGCGCTGGTGATGTGGATGCCGCTGCGGCCGAGAAGCAGATCAAGCGCACTGAGGCCATCATTTTTTCAATGACCATTGAAGAACGCACCAAGCCAGACATTCTGAAAGCCTCCCGGAAGCGACGCATTGCTGCAGGCGCAGGCGTTCATGTACAGGAAGTGAACCGCCTGCTGAAGCAGTTCGAGCAGATGCGCGACATGATGAAGAGCATGCAGAAAGGCGGCTTGGCCAAGATGATGCGCAAGCTGGGTGGCATGGGTGGCAAAGGCGGATTCCCGGGGGGCGGCATGCCACCGGGAGGCGGCG
>DASUDJ010000382.1:0-2025 GCA_036275635.1 Limnobacter sp.
GAAGGCTGGGTGGATTACAAGTACAAGAATCCCAAGTCAGGTGCAATGGAGAACAAGACCCTGTATGTTTTGAAACAGGATGATGTCATTCTGTCTGCGGGTGTCTACAAGTAATCCTGTAGGCCTTCAAACAGAAAAGCCCGCGGTGTTTGAAACCACGGGCTTTTAAAAATTGAACAGGCTGCTTCTACAGGCTGGTCTCAGTCAGAGAAAACTTCTTTCTGACAGATCAATCCCAGCTCAATGCACCACCAGTCTGGTACTCAGTCACACGGCGCTCGAAGAAGTTGGTTTCCTTCTTCAAATCCATCATTTCGCTCATCCATGGGAATGGATTGGTTGCACCCTCATACAGCGTGCCCAGGCCAATCTGGTTGGAACGGCGGTTGCAGATGAATTTCATGTATTCCATGAACTGGGCTGAATTCAACCCCAGCACGCCGCGTGGCATGGTGTCCACTGCATAGGCATGCTCCAGTTCCACGGCCTTGCGGAACATGGCCTTGATCTCTTCCTTGAACTCTGGTGTCCACAGGTGCGGGTTTTCCAGTTTCACGGTGTTGATCAGGTCGATGCCGAATGTGCAGTGGGCAGACTCATCACGCAGAATGTACTGGAACTGTTCTGCAGCACCAATCATCTTGTTCTGGCGACCCAACGCCAAGATTTGCACAAAGCCCACGTAGAAGAACATGCCTTCCATGATGCAGGCAAAAGCGATCAGGCTTTTCAGCAGCTTCTGGTCGTTTTCCAGTGTGCCTGTCTTGAATTCAGGATCGGTCAGCACATCAATGAAAGGAATCAGGAACTCATCCTTGTCACGAATGCACTTGATCTCGTTGTAGGCGTTGAAGGTTTCCGCTTCAGGAATGCCCAGGCTTTCCACGATGTACTGGTAGGCATGGGTGTGAATTGCCTCATCAAAGGCCTGGCGCAGCAGGAACTGGCGGCATTCAGGCGCAGTAATGTGGCGGTAGGTACCCAGCACAATGTTGTTGGCTGCCAGTGAATCGGCAGTCACAAAGAAGCCCAGGTTGCGCTTCACGATCAGGCGCTCATCCTCTGTAAGACCGTTCGGGTCTTTCCAAAGCGCGATGTCGCGATCCATGTTGATTTCCTGTGGCATCCAGTGGTTGGCGCACTGGCTCAGGTACTTTTCCCAGGCCCACTTGTACTTGAATGGAACCAGCTGGTTCACATCGGTGGTGCCGTTGATCACGCGCTTGTCGGCTGCATTCACGCGGCCGGCACGGGCTTCGGCTGCAGGCTGGGCAGCAGCTGCAGGCAGAGGACGTGCAGCCTGCTGGTACAGGCCCTGGCTTGCAGGCGCAGGCGCTGCAAAACCGGAGGCAATTGAAGCCATGGCAGGTGCCGCGGGTGCAGCAGGCTTGGCTGCTGCGGTTTTGCCCATGGCTACATCAAATTCATCGTCCCAAGACAGCATATTTTCTTACTCCTCGACTAATACACTGTATACATCAACAGTGTCATTATGTTCCATTTTTATCCGGCTGGGCAAGCCTTGAAAACTCACCCGGCCGAGCTGACTTTCAATTCAAAGGCGACTTACTGGCAGGCCTCGCACTCATCAAAACCTGCATCACCAGGGCGCAGCGTGCACACCTTGCCTTCCACTTCCTGCTCGGGCAGGTTGGGCACCACACCACCGGCTGCCACACCAGAGAAGCTGTTGCCACCATCCGCGCTCACCGAGTTCAGCTCACCGCCAGACAGGGTGGATTTCTCGGCATGGGTTGCACCAATCGTGCGCAGGTAATACGTGGTTTTCAAACCGCGGATCCAGGCCAGCTTGTAGGTGTCATCCAGGCGCTTGCCGCTGGCACCGGCCATGTAGATGTTCAGGCTTTGGCCCTGGTCAATCCACTTCTGGCGGCGTGCAGCTGCTTCAACCAGCCAGCGTGGATCCATTTCAAAAGCTGTGGCGTACAGGCGCTTCAGGTCCTCCGGAATGCGGTCAATCTTCATCACCGAACCATCGAAATACTTCAGGTCGGCAATCATCAC
>DASUDJ010000383.1:0-3258 GCA_036275635.1 Limnobacter sp.
TGAAGTCAATCGACTCTTTCAACAATGTGGCCGTGGGCATGGATTCGATGAAGTCCCTGACCACCAGTCGTGACAACATTGCGGTCGGTGTGTATGCCATGGAATTTGCAAGCAGTGGTGAGCGGAATACCTATGTCGGCACCAATGCTGCCCGCGACCAGACCATTGCCAACCTGAATGCGGGTTTCGGTTTTGACAGCCTGAGGAGAAATCTCACTGGCGACCGCAACACGGCCTTGGGTGCCTATTCAATGGACCGCAACACCACGGGCACATACAACACCGGCATTGGCTTTGGTGCAGGAGGCGATTCAGTCAATGGCAACACTTCCGGAAGCTACAACACTTTTCTGGGTGCAGAAGCCCAGCCCGGTACACCAACCCAACTGACTTATGCCACTGTAATTGGTGCTGATGCCAGGGTAACCACGGGCAGTACCGTGGTGCTGGGCCGTACAACTGACACCACCGTGATTGGTGCCACAGGTGCGGCCACCAGCGGCAATTTGTTTGGGGGCAAGCTGCAGGTAACCGGTGACATCCGCGCCAGTGGCAATGTGTTTGCTGCCGGGGTTCAGCTGACTTCCGATCGGCGCCTGAAGACCGACATCAACCAGCTTGAAGCAGACAGTGTCCTGACACGGCTTGGCCAACTGAACGCCTACAGATACCGACTGGTGGATGACCCTCGTCGCCAGGTCAGGGTGGGTGTAATTGCCCAGGAACTTGCTGTGCTTTTCCCAGAGCTGGCTGAAGTGGGCGTCGGTGGATATTACTCGGTGGACTACAGCGCCTTGGGCACTTTGGCCGCTGCAGGCGTGGGTCGATTGAATGTGCAGTTCAGGGAGCTTGCCACCACCGTGAAGGACCAGGGCGTTGAAATCCAGTCGGTGAAATCCGCCCTGGCCGATGTGGACAAACGGGTTGTGGGGCTGGAAAGCTGGAGAACCGAGGCAGTGACCCGCATGGACGACATGCAGTCTGCAATCAATCTGAATATCGAGAAAATTGCAGCCAATGCCCTGGAGATTGCATCCAACACTGAAAAAATCATCACCCTTGAAAAAGTGACCCAGCAACTTGATTCCCGCCTGTTGACTGCAGAGGGCAGGCTGGTGCGCCTGGATGAACAGTGGAACACGACTTTTTCAAAATCGGAAGATGGTCAGACCCTGGTCGTGACAACGCCGAACCTGGTTGCAGGCAGTTTTGTGGCAAAGGATGTGCGTGCCAATGCTGCATACACCGAGAGACTTGAGGCGGAAATGGCGCGCATCCGCAACCTTGAGGTGGACAACCTGAGGGCCAACACGGCGGTGGCCCGCAATATGCAGGCTGAAACAGTCAATACCGGAAGCGCCCAGGTTTATGCGGGTGTCGGTATGCCTGCAGTGCTATTCACCGCGGTCTCGGACGGGCATTACACGGTGAGCACCAGTGCAATGGATGGCAGCTATGCCACTGCCACGGTGATCGTGAATGCAGGCCAGGCCAAGGTGATTGCTGTTGCCAGCGACGGAATCGAATTGATGGCCGAGGGCAGCAGCATAAAGGCAATTGCAGCGGGCAAGTCAATCAGGGCGAGCTGGATCAGGACTGGCTGATCATGCTTGATGACCTCTTCCTGCAGCCTTGACATTCAAACACTTTCGGGTATGGTTGTTTTCTCAAGTTCTCACCTTAAGCCGATATGGGAATAAAAATGGAGGCCTTGCCGGCCTCTAAGCCGCTCGCCAGCCCCGCTGCCCAGCCTGAAGAGCTGTTGGCTGCCGAAATGGAGGAATTGGCTTTCTCCGGACCCGACCTGCAGAAGGAGGCCAGCAACAAGCAAACCGTGCTGATCACCGGCCATGCGGGTTTTATCGGTTTTCACACGGCCAAGGCCCTGCTGGAACGGGGAGACAAGGTGATCGGCTTTGACTCCCTGAACAGCCACTATGACACCCGTCTGAAACGGGAAAGACTGTTGATGCTGGAGGAAATTGCAAAGGCAACCGGCTCAAAGTACCACTCGGTGAGGGCAGACCTGTGTGATGCCACCGAGTTGCATGAATGCCTGGAAACCTACAAGGTGCAGCGGGTTATTCACCTGGCTGGCCAGACTGACAAATTCCTTTCGCATGAAAAGCCGGTGGAGTGTGTACAGAACAACATCAACAGTTTTGTATCCCTGCTTGAGGCCTGCCGGCATTTCAAGATTCATCACCTGACCTACGCCAGCAGTCATGCAGTGTACGGTGCCGGTTTCCAGAAACCCATGAGCGAGCGGGACTGTGCCAGCCACCCGCAGCGGCTTGATGCCGCCGCCCAGCGTGCATGTGAACTGATGGCCCACTCCTACAGCCACCAGTTCAGGCTTCCCACCACGGGTCTGCGTTTTTTTTCGGTCTATGGTCCATGGGGCCGGCCGGACTCGGTGCTTTTTTCCTTTATCCGGAAAATCCTGGAAGGCAAGCCGATCCAGATCTACAACGATGGCAGCAACACCCGTGATTACACCTACATCGCTGACGTGGTGGAGGCCATCCTGAGAGCGAGTGATACACCGGCAGAGCCCAATCCCTCCTGGTTATCGGAGATGCCTGACCAGGCCAGCAGCAATGCCCCCTGGCAGATCTTCAATGTGGGCAACTGCAGGGCGGTCAGTATTGATGAGTTGGTGCGGGCACTTGAGACAAGCCTTGAGAAACGAGCCATCACCGAACTCATCACCGGACCCATTCTCGAAAAAAGCCAGAGTTGTGCTGACAATTCCCTGCTGGCCAAGGCAACAGGGTTCAGACCAAATACAGACATCCAGACTGGTGTGAATGAATTGGTGCAGTGGTATCGTACTTTTTACCAGGTGTGAAATTCGCTGAAAGACACTGGAATTGTCTCAGCCTCATTATTCAGGTTGCCAGGCCTCGGATTTCTTGCGTTAAAAGCTGAACCAAAATGACATGAGGGATACAAAACTGGGTCTGCAACAATCTCACACCAGCCCATGAGTCCCCAGATACATTCAACCTTAACGGCTCAATCAACTTCCGTTGGCCCTTCAGCTCTTCAGCCCAGCCACCAATCTGTGACAAAAGTGGCTGCTGCCAGAATATCAGCCGGCCAGCAGGCAACCTGTACTTCCAGCGGCAAGCTGAACGAGTCAACCGGCCTGGAGATTTCCCGTGCCAATGCCAGTCCTACCGAGATGGCGTCCATCGAGAAACTTCACAAGCAATATTTGCGGGCAATGTCACAAGGGAAGGAATTTCAGTTGTC
>DASUDJ010000384.1:0-6342 GCA_036275635.1 Limnobacter sp.
AAATTGATCGTTAAGGATTAGATTGATCATGAAGTTGAGCGAAAACGCGTATCGGCTGATAGACAAAGAGCTGGCCAAGTATCCTGCGGATCAGAAAATTTCAGCAGTGATGGCTGGCCTGCGGATTGCCCAGGTTGAGCTGGGCTGGTTGCCGCCAGAAGCCATTGAAGCAGTGGCTGAATACCTGGAAATCCAGCCGATTGCCGCCTATGAAGTGGCCACCTTTTACAACATGTACGACACAAAGAAAGTCGGCAAGTCGAAAATTGTGGTGTGTACCAACCTGCCATGTGCTTTGTCAGGTGGTACAGACGCGGCTGAATATCTGAAGAAGAAGCTGGGTATTGATTACAACGAAACCACCAAGGATGGCCTGTTCACCCTGAAAGAGGGCGAGTGCATGGGCGCCTGTGGTGATTCCCCGGTCATGCTGGTGAACAACCACCGCATGTGCAGTTTCATGAGCAATGAAAAAATCGACGCGCTGGTAGAGGAGTTGAAGTCATGACCTGTTTGCACGGACGACACATTAATCCGGTAATCCTGGCTGGCCTGGACGGCAGCAACTGGGACCTGAAAGGCTACGAGGCACGTGGTGGCTACAAGGCCCTGCGAAAAATCCTGACCGAGGGCATTTCCCAGGAAGATGTGATTGCAGAAGTCAAGAAATCTGCCCTGCGTGGTCGTGGAGGCGCAGGCTTCCCCACCGGTCTGAAGTGGAGCTTCATGCCCCGCCAGTTCCCCGGTCAGAAGTACCTCGCCTGCAACTCAGACGAAGGCGAACCCGGCACATTCAAGGACCGGGACATCCTGCGTTATAACCCGCACTCTGTGATTGAAGGCATGGCAATTGCCGCTTATGCCATGGGCATCAGCGTGGGTTACAACTACATCCATGGTGAAATCTGGGAAACCTATGAGCGTTTTGAAGAAGCGCTTGAGCAGGCTCGCGCCGCCGGTTACCTGGGCGACAACATCATGGGTTCAAACTTCAGCTTCCAGCTGCATGCCCACCAGGGTTACGGTGCCTACATCTGCGGCGAAGAAACAGCCCTGATCGAGTCGATAGAAGGCAAGAAGGGTCAGCCCCGTTTCAAGCCGCCTTTCCCGGCCTCCTACGGCATCTATGGCAAGCCCACCACCATCAACAACACGGAAACTTTTGCAGCCGTTCCATTCATCATCCAGAACGGTGGTGACTGGTTCCTGGAGCTGGGAAAGCCCAACAATGGTGGCACCAAGATTTTCTCGATTTCCGGTGATGTTGAAAAACCCGGCAACTACGAAATTCCATTGGGTACACCGTTTGCAACCCTGCTTGAAATGGCGGGCGGCATGAAAGGCGGCCGCAAGATCAAGGCGGTCATCCCAGGCGGTTCCTCCATGCCTGTATTGCCAGGCGATGTGATGATGGCCACTGACATGGATTACGACTCGATTGCGAAGGCGGGTTCCATGCTGGGTTCTGGTGCGGTCATCGTGATGGACGAAACACGCTGCATGGTGAAAAGCCTGTTGCGCCTGTCCTACTTCTATTACGAAGAGAGCTGCGGTCAGTGCACACCCTGCCGTGAGGGCACAGGCTGGCTTTACCGCATCTTGAATCGCATTGAGCACGGTCAGGGTCGTCCTGAAGATCTCGACATGCTGAACTCGATAGCAGACAACATCCAGGGCCGCACAATCTGTGCGCTGGGTGATGCTGCCGCAATGCCGGTTCGTGCATTCCTGAAGCATTTCCGTGAAGAATTTGAGCATCACATCACACACAAGTCCTGCATCGTGCCGGCTTACGTTTGATTCCTGCGGGTAAATACAAATGGTTGAATTAGAGATTGATGGTGTAAAGGTTGAAGTGGCCGAGGGCAGCATGCTGATGGATGCAGCCGAGAAGGCAGGCAGCTATGTGCCACACTTTTGCTATCACAAGAAGCTGTCGATTGCGGCCAACTGCCGCATGTGCCTGGTGGACGTAGAAAAGGCACCCAAGCCGCTTCCTGCATGCGCCACACCGGTTTCTCCCGGCATGATCGTGCGCACCAAGTCTGAAAAGGCGGTGAATGCGCAGAAAAGCGTGATGGAGTTTCTGCTGATCAATCACCCGCTGGACTGCCCGATCTGCGACCAGGGCGGTGAGTGCCAGTTGCAAGATCTTGCTGTGGGTTATGGCGGTGTGCACTCCCGTTACCAGGAAGAAAAGCGCGTGGTATTCCACAAGGACATCGGTCCACTGGTTTCCGCACAGGAAATGAGCCGTTGTATTCACTGTACCCGCTGCGTACGCTTCGGCCAGGAAGTGGCCGGTGTGATGGAGCTGGGCATGGCCAATCGTGGCGAGCATTCCGAGATCCTGAGTTTCGTTGGAAACTCAGTGGATTCCGAACTGTCAGGCAACATGATCGACCTCTGCCCGGTCGGTGCACTGACCTCAAAGCCTTTCCGCTACAACGCCCGCACCTGGGAAATGGCACGCCGCAAATCCGTGTCGCCCCATGACAGCCTGGGTTCAAACCTGGTGGTGCAGGTAAAGAATGACAGGGTAATGCGGGTACTGCCAAATGAGAATGACAGCATCAATGAATGCTGGATTTCCGACCGTGACCGTTTCAGCTACGAGGGTCTGAATGCGAAAGACCGCCTGACCGAACCGATGATCAAGAAGAATGGCCAGTGGGTCACCACTGACTGGCAGACCGCACTGAATGCGGCTTTTGAAGGTTTGAAAAAGGCCAAGCGGGAATCTAACGACACCAGCACCATTGGCATGCTGATTTCCCCCAACAGCACTTTCGAGGAAATGGCGCTGGCCAAGGCCTTGATGGCCGGTTTGGGCTCGACCAGCATTGATGCGGGTCTTCGTCACAGCGCCAACCTGAACCTTGCAGGTACTACCCCATGGCTGGGTGCATCCATCCAGCAGGTGGCTGATGCAGATGCAATCGTGATCGTAGGCGCAGACCCTCGCAATGACCAACCGCTGCTGACCCAACGCATCCGCCAGGCCTCCAAGCAGGGCACACCGGTGGTTATCATCAATGCCGGCGGTCTTGATCCTTTGATGCCCAAGGCAGGCTGGGTGAAGGTTGCGCCTTCCAAATGGGCTGACGCACTGGGTCATGAAGCAGTTTCGAAAACACTGGGCTCGGCAGAAGGCAGCAAGTTCGTGCTGATCGGCCAGCAGGTCATGATGAGCCCCTTTGCAGGCCAGGTGCTGGAGCGTGCAGCTGAACTGGCAAAAGCCACTGGCGCAACGCTTGGTTTCTTGGGCGATGGCGCCAACTGGACAGGTTCCTTCATTGCTGGTGTGCAGGCTGCTGCCCACGGTGGCAAAGGCGTTCACCAGTTGCTTCAGGGCAAGGCTAAGGCGGTCATCGTGTTTGGCACTGAACCCGAGCTTGATTCAGTGAACGGCGCTGCCGTGCTGCGTGGCCTTGTCGAGGCAGAGTTCGTTGTGCAGGCAAGCGCCTACATCGGCAATGCAAAACAGTATGCTGACGTGCTGCTCCCGATTGCACCCAGCACGGAAACCTCCGGTACCTTCATCAACATGGCTGGCCAGGTCCAGTCATTCAAAGCCACCGTGCGCCCATTGGGTGAAACAAGACCAGGCTGGAAGGTGCTGCGGGTGCTGGGTAACCTGATGGGACTTGAGAATTTCGAATTCAACAGTTCCGAAGAGGTTCTGAAGGCATTCCTTTCTGCCGACCCGTCTGCTGTGTTGAACAACAGCATTCCGCAACAGGCAGAGGCCGGTGTGTCGCTGGACGGGGAACTTGAACTGGCCGCCTACGTGCCAATTTATGACACGGATGCTGTTGTGCGACGTGCTGAATCCCTGCGTGCAACCAAGGCTGCCAAGCCGGCGCTGGCCCAGATCAGCATGAATACTGCTGCATCACTGGGTTTGAATTCCGGTGATGAAATTCTTTTGACTGATTCTGAGGGTGGCAGCATGCAGGCCACCGTGCTGGTGAACAAGATGATTGCAGACAATACCGTACTGGTTCCAGCCGGGCGTGTTGAAACGCAGGGCCTGGGTGCCCTGTTTGGTGGCGCAGGCGTAAAAGTGGCCTCAGCCAGCGAGGTGCAGGCATGAGTTCACCAATCGAGGTCATCAATGCCTTTGGTGCTGACCTGCTGGGCCCCGCCTGGCTACCGGTCTGGACCCTGATGAAAATCCTGAGCATCACCTTGCCCCTGCTGGGCCTGGTGGCTTATCTCACCTACTGGGAACGCAAGATGATTGGTCGCATGCACATTCGCATGGGCCCGAGCTATGTGGGCCCCATGGGTTTGCTGCAGCCGATTGCTGATGCAGTAAAGATGATGTTCAAGGAAATCATCGTACCGATGAATGCGAACAAGGGCCTGTTCATCATTGCCCCCATCATGACCATCATGCCGGCACTGGCTGCATGGGCGGTCATTCCATTCGGTCCTGAAACAGTGCTGGCCAACGTGAATGCAGGCCTGCTCTACCTGATGGCGATCACATCGCTTGAAGTCTATGGCGTGATCATTGCAGGTTGGGCATCCAACTCGAAATACGCCTTCCTGGCCGCTATGCGTGCATCCGCACAGATGGTGTCCTATGAGCTGGCCATCGGCTTCGTGCTGGTCACAGTGCTATTGGTAGCCGGTAGCTTGAACATGACTGACATTGTTCTCAGCCAGACATCGGGCCAGTTCGCCGACATGGGTCTGAACTTCCTGTCCTGGAACTGGCTGCCCCTGCTGCCATTGCTGGTGATTTACATGATTTCCGCAGTGGCTGAAACAAACCGACACCCGTTTGACGTGGTGGAAGGTGAGTCTGAAATCGTGGCAGGTCACATGGTTGAATACTCCGGCATGACCTTCGCCATCTTCTTCCTGGCTGAGTACGCCAACATGATTTTGCTGTCCTGCCTGGCCGCGATCATGTTCTTCGGAGGTTGGGATGCGCCGGTAGAATTTTTGAGCTTCATTCCGGGCTGGATTTGGCTGGGCTTGAAGACCTTCCTGCTGGTGTCCATGTTCATCTGGTTCCGAGCCTCATTCCCCCGCTACCGCTATGACCAGATCATGCGCCTGGGCTGGAAAGTGTTCATTCCGTTGACCCTGGTCTGGCTGGTGGTTGTTGCTGCATGGATGCAGACCCCCTGGAACATCTGGAATTAATTGAGAGCGAAACATGTTTCAAGCAGTTAAAGAGTTTCTGAACAGTTTGCTGTTGCGTGAAATGCTGAAAGGCATGGCCCTGACCATGGGATACATGTTCACCCAGCCGATCACGGTGCTGTATCCAATGGAAAAAACGCCAATGTCTCCACGTTTTCGTGGCCTGCATGCCCTGCGGCGCTATGAAAACGGAGAAGAGCGCTGCATCGCCTGCAAGCTGTGCGAAGCGGTGTGCCCGGCGCTGGCGATCACGATTGAATCCGAGCAGCGTGAGGACGGTACCCGTCGAACCAGCCGTTACGACATTGACCTGACCAAGTGCATTTTCTGCGGCTTCTGCGAAGAGTCATGCCCGGTGGATTCGATTGTTGAAACACACATTCATGAGTACCACGGCGAAAAGCGCGGTGACCTGTACTTCACCAAGGAAATGCTGCTGGCTGTGGGCGACCGCTACGAGGCCGAAATTGCAGCCAATCGTGAAGCGGATGCCGCTTACCGTTAATCTGAAACACAACTAGAAGACTCAATTTCATGGATGCAATAACCGGTTTCTTTTACGCCTTTGCCGCAATCCTGGTGTTTGCTGCCCTGCGCGTCATCACCGCGGGCAATGCGGTTCATGCAGCCCTATACCTGGTGCTGTCGTTCTTCTCTGCATCTGCACTGTGGATGTTGCTGGAAGCCGAGTTCCTGGCTATTTCGCTGGTGCTGGTCTACGTGGGTGCCGTGATGGTGCTTTTCCTGTTCGTGGTCATGATGGTGGATGTGAACATGGAGAAGGTGAGGGCGGGTTTCTGGAAAAACCTGCCTGTGGCGGCCATTGTTGGTTCCTTGATCGCCTTCCAGATGTCAGTGGTGCTGTTGCGCGGTTTCTGGGACCCGAATCTGGAAACTCCTGAGCAGGCTGCAAACAATACCGAGGCACTGGGCAAACTGTTGTACACCGAATACCTGTACCCCTTCGAAGTGGCAGCCCTGATCCTGCTGGTGGCCATGGTGGCAGCGATTGCCCTGACCCTGCGCAAGCGCAAGGACACCAAGGGCCAGGTGCCTTCAGACCAGGTGCGCGTGAAAGCCTCTGACCGGGTGAAGCTGGTCAGCATGCCTGCCGACCTGGATCGCAAACAGACCAAGGGCCAGACCCAGAGCGGTTCAAACGCCTAACCGGAAAACAACACA
>DASUDJ010000385.1:0-2387 GCA_036275635.1 Limnobacter sp.
TGAATACGCTGCCCTGGGTTATGGCAGGCTCAACCCACAATTGCCCCTGATGATACTCAATAATAGTACGACAGATGTTCAGGCCCATGCCCATTCCATCCGATTTGGTGGTGAAAAAGGATTCGAACAGCCGCTGCCTGATTTCTTCCGGCACACCCACACCAAAATCACGAACCTGCACCAGTGCAAAGTGGCTGGTCTGGCTGACATCAATCTCGATTCGCCTGTCTTCTGCAGGCAGGTGGCTCATTGCCTCAAGGCCGTTCTTGATCAGGTTCATCATGACCTGTTCAATCAGCACCGGGTCTGCCACCACAGACATCATGGAGTCGGGCAACTGAAGCTCGATTTTCGCAGCCTGGTGCTTTGCATCCAGTCTTGAAAAACTGATGGCGTCTTCAATGATCTTTCCGATCAGGCTGGGGCTGCGCTTGGGCTCCTGCTGCTTCACGAACTCCCGGATTCGACGAATGACGGCACCCGCGCGCTGCGCTTGTTCATTCACTTTTTCCAGCACAGGCAGCAGGTCTTCCGGACTGACCTTGCCCGACCTCAGGCGGGCCACACTGCCCATGTTGTAATTCGAGATGGCGGCAAGTGGCTGGTTGATTTCATGCGCCAGGGATGAAGCCAGTTCGCCCAGGGTAATCAGCCTGGAAGTGAACTGCAGCTTCTCCTGTTGCTGGCGGGACATGTCCTCCGCTTCCTTTCGGGAGGAGATGTCTGTGGCCACCTGCATCACCACGGTGGCGCCATCCACCCACAATATTGACCGCCGCCGCACTTCATACCATTTGAGCGACACCGGGTTGAACCATTCAAACGGCTCATACTGATTGGCCCTGTTTTTCCGGCTGCGGGGCATGCGCGGTGGGGTGGCCTTCCCGAACCACTCCCTGTGCAGGCGGTTCACGAAAATATACTCATCGGGGCCCGCTTCAGGCCCCTGCACGCAGACAGCCGCATCCAGTTCCTCCAGGATTTTCACGAACCGGCGGTGAGCTGCAGCCAGTTCATCCCGGATCCGCCTTGGCTCGGTAATGTCTGTCATGGAAGTCATCCAGCCGCTTTGCTGGCCATCACTGTCAACCAGTGGGGACACATACATGCGGGCATCAAACACGCTGCCATCCCGGCGACGAACCTGCACTTCAATGCCTTTCTGCGGGGCGTTGCCCGACAGGATCAGGTCCAGGCTGGCCTGCTGTTCTTCATAGGACCTGTCAGGCCAATAGGGGAAGGGTGGGGCCATACCCACCAGTTCTGTTTCCTTGTAACCAGTCATCCTGCAGAAGGCAGGGTTCACGTAGGTGATGCGGCCATGCATGTCGATTGCCCGCATGCCCGTGACCACTGAATCTTCCATGGCCCTTCGGAACTTGGTTTCCGCCAGCAATCGCTTTTCGGCCTGGCTGCGCAGTTTCGCATGCCTGAACAACAGGCCAAAACTCCAGACAATCACCAGTGACAAGCCGAATACAGTCCAGGCGAGCATGTTGGAGAAAAGCTCGGTGTTGGTCTTGTAAAGTACCGCTCGAAGTTTCAGCCCGTGACCCGGGGGGTCAAGCGGTACTTCATGACTCAATTTTGCATTTTCTATGGAACGACTGATGTTCGATGCAACCGGGTTTCCGCCCCCATCCACGATGCTCACGAGGTAAAGCTGAACAAAGGAATCAGGTACTGCATCGTTCAGCAGCGAAGCCAGTGGAATGGTGGCCACCACGGCACCCATGAACTCGCCCTTGCTGAAAATCGGGCTGTGAACTTCGATGAATACCTTGCCGGATGGGCCAAGAAACGGCCTTGAAAACACGGGCAGGCGTGTTTCGCGGGCCGTGTTGAACGCCCAGTAGCTTTCGGCGTCTTCAATGGTCTGGTAAAGCGGATGCAACACTTCAGAAGACCGCAGGTTTGGCAGGGCCACCTGGGTGACATGACGTTCATGATCCACCAGCAGGACATTGTTCACTTCCTGGAACTCATTCAAAAGTGCCTGGGCTGATGATCTGAATGTTTGATTGTCGCCTTTGGTTTGATCTGCACCCCTGGCAATCTGGTTCAAACGTTCCTGTGATGCCAGCAGGCGGGTGCGGATGGTCTGCCTGGCCAGCTCAACATCCCGTATCACCCGCAATTGGGTCTGGTTCTGGTCCTCGGTGTGCAGGGTGTAGAAAAACGCGCCCATGGCCAGCAGGAACAGGATGATGCCCACCAGCGGGGTAGCCCACACCAGCGGGCTTGTACGGGGTTGATCGCTAAGGCGCACGTTGATGGCAGTTCCTGTAACCGGATGATGATCCCAGTGTACAAAACTCGCCACCGCTTGCGCAAAACGATTGAGAACGGGTTGGGGAAAATCCCTAGAAATACCACAATATGAAAAC
>DASUDJ010000386.1:0-4930 GCA_036275635.1 Limnobacter sp.
AGCCTGCTGGCAGCAAGTTGTGTATCCATTGACAAAGGTGCTGTGCAGCATGCTTCTGGACCCTGGCATGGTGATCATAGTCTTGCGCCGCATTGGAAAACCGCCGCGATGCAGGCAAGGCTGGGTTCAGTTTTTGCGGCAAATCAAATTCAACCATGGTGTTGTTCGGGATCAAGCCGGGTGCAGCAAGTGCAACAAGCTGCCAGTATACAGCGCCGGCCTGTCTGCAAAACCGGCATGTTCAGCATCTACCTTGTGCAGTTCACGGCCTTGTGCCGAAAGGGCTTTGCCAAAGCAGGCGTCTGCCATTTCCAGGGACACTATCCTGTCCCGCATGCTGGACCAGGCATGCAATTCAGTGCCATGAGCCATTGTGTGTTGAAGCGCCGAAGTGCAGTTCAATGCCTGCAGACTGCGCAGGTCATGCAAAAGTGATTGTTCATCCAGCCTGGCCCAGTGGGGAACATGGCCGCAGCGTTCATGAAAGTCCTGCAGCACCAGCGGCAGGTTCTGTTCGGCTTTCTGGACCATGCGTGACATCACGCGGGGTGGTGTGCCTTCCTGAAAGTCGGGGCCGCTGGTGAAGCGTGTGAAACCATGCAGGCTGAAAAGCCTGTGCCAGCGCACTGACAACTCAATCAGTTTCTGGAAGCCCTGTGAGTGGCCCAGGCCCAGCCAAGGCAAGCCGGCATGCGCAAGCACCAGGCTGTGCAGGGCTTCTGTGGCGTGGTGGGTCCATTCACCCTTGTGAAAAGTCATCAGCCCCGCTGATGCCTGGTCGGGAAAATAGCCAGCCTCCAGGCAGGCAATCATGCTGTTGTCCAGGATGTCACCCGGCAACTGGCGCAGGAATGCATCAAAAAACGGTGGTTATAGCCCCAGCCGTGGGCCATCAGCAGCACCTGCTTCATGCCGGCATTTTCCAGCAGGCAAGCACCTGTTCAAGATGACTCATTATTTCCCGGTTGTGGCTGGTGTTCAGTGCCAGCCGCACCCGTGCGGCATTCGGTGGCACCGTGGGCGGGCGCACTGCCGAGCTGCGGATGCCTGCCTGTTGCAGGTGGTTTTTCAGGTCAAGGCAGGCTAGTGCACTGCCCACCACCAGTGGCACGATGTGGGTGTTGGAAAGGCCGGTGTCAAAGCCTTGTTCCTGTAAATGGGTACGCAGGTTCTGCGCTGTTTCATGCAGTTGCTGCCGTTGCCTTTCCAGGGTGGGAATCATTTCAATTGCCTTGCTGACTGCACCAATTACAAAAGGTGAGGGCGCAGTGGAATACACAAAGCCAGTGCAGCGATTCACCAGGTATTGCTTGAACACTTCGCTGCAAGCCAGGTAGGCACCACTCACACCCACTGCCTTGCTGAAGGTGCCCATCACCACCCAGTGCCCCACGGCTTTCAGTGCATCAATTGCAGGGTGTGCCATGGCACCCAGGCCCCGGCCCTGTGGCCCCCACACGCCGGTGGCATGGGCTTCATCAAGGTAGACCACGGCATTGTGCTGCAGGGCAATTTCAGCCAGTTGTTCAACCGGCAACAAATCACCTTCCATGCCGAACACGGTTTCGGTCACGATGATTTTTGGCTGGGTTGATTCTGAATTTCTTTCCAGCAGTTCAGCCAGGTGAAGCATGTCATTGTGACGAAAGCGGACCTGTTTTACGCCTGCCAGCTGGCAGGCGTGGTGCAGGCTGGCATGGTTCAACCGGTCAGTGAACACCAGGGGCTCGCTGCCGCTCCACAGTTGTTTGTCCAGCAATGCTGCCAACCCGCTGGCATTGGCCTGGTAACCACTTGAAAACACCAATGCGGCTTCTGCATGCTTGAATTCAGCCACCTGTTTTTCAAGTGCTTCAAAACACTCCAGGTTGCCCGACAGCAGGCGTGAGCCTGTGGCGCCTGCTCCATAGGCATTGGCACATTCATTACCCGCCTCAATGATTTCCGGGTTGCGACTGAGGCACAGGTAATCATTGCTGGAGAAATCAAGGAGGCGCTGGTCTGAACGGCAGGGCAGCAGCATGCGCTTCAGGCTGTCTTTGGCCAGAAGGTCAAGGCGTAGCTGGCTGGCTTGGCTCAGGTTCATCGCAAACTTGTTACAGGTTGGTTCAGGTCAGGATAATGTCGTAATGTTCCTGCACAAACAGGTTGTCCACCTGAAGGGTAATCGGTTTGCCCACGAATTCCTCCAGCATGCCCAGGTGCTGGGCTTCTTCTTCAAGGAACAGGTCAATCACGGCTGGGCTGGCCATGATGCGAAACTCTTTGGGGTTGAACTGACGGCTTTCCCGCACGATTTCCCGCATGATTTCATAGGCCACGGTTTGCGCGGTTTTTACCTGTCCCTTGCCCTGGCAACTGGGGCAGGGTTCGCACAGCAAGTGAGCCAGGCTTTCCCGGGTGCGCTTGCGCGTCATTTCAACCAGGCCCAGCGCAGAAAAGTCTGTCACGCTGGTTCGGGCCCGGTCGCGGTCCAGTGCCTTTTGCAGTTCGCTCAGCACGGCTTTTTTATGCTCATCCGTGTTCATGTCGATGAAATCAATCACGATGATGCCACCCAGGTTGCGAAGCCGAAGTTGCCTTGCAATCGCATGGGCGGCTTCCAGGTTGGTCTTGAACACGGTTTCTTCGAAATTGCGTGCGCCAATAAAGCCACCGGTGTTCACATCAATCGTGGTCAATGCCTCGGTCTGGTCGATGATCAGGTAACCTCCCGATTTCAACTCCACCCGGCGGCCCAGTGCCTTCTGCAATTCATCTTCAATGCTGTAAAGCTCGAACAGCGGGCGTTCTCCCTGGTGCAGTTGCAGGCGGTCTTTCACTTCCTGCGCATAGGTTTCTGCAAAGGCCTGCAGGCTTTTCAGGGTTTCCTTGGAGTCAATCAGGATGGCCTGTGTATCGGTGCTGACCAGGTCGCGCACCACGCGCTGGGCCATGGTCAGGTCTTCATAAATCAGGCTGGGCGCAGGCTTCTTGCGAGTCAGCTCCAGCATTTCCCGCCAGCGGGTGCGCAGGTAATTCACATCTGCGGTCAGTTCTTCATCCGTGGCTTCTTCTGCATGGGTGCGAATGATGAAACCACCGGTGTTTTCAGGCAGCAGGCGGGTCAGCTTGGCGCGAAGTTCCTCCCGCTCGTCCTCATTTTCAATCCGCTGTGAAACGCCGATGTGTGGGTCTTGCGGCAGGTGAACCAGCATGCGGCCAGCCAGGCTGATCTGGGTGGTCAGCCGGGCACCCTTGGTACCCAAGGGGTCCTTGCTGACCTGAACAATAATGGTTTGCCCTTCGAACACCATTTTCTCGATGGCAGGCGGCGGGTTGCCGTTCTGCTTGGATTGATGGTGGTTGTAGGTGCGGTGTTCCCAGAGGTCGGCCACATGCAGGAAGGCGGCCCGTTCAAGGCCAATGTCGACAAAGGCGGACTGCATGCCGGGCAGCACCCGCACCACCTTGCCCAGGTACACATTGCCCACAATGCCGCGGGTGGAGGTGCGCTCAATATGAAGTTCCTGCACAGCACCGTGCTGAACAATGGCCACGCGCGTTTCCTGCGGTGTCACGTTCACCAGTATTTGTTCGTTGATCATCCTGTTGCTTCTTTGGAATTGATTGATTCTTTTGCAGCCTGGTGGTCGGTCGGCGGCATGTTTGATTGCCGCCAGGCTACCCCCAGTTTATTCTCTCAGGCCGCTGTTTGCAGTTGGCGCATCAATTCGCTGGTCTCAAACAGTGGTAAGCCCATAATGCCAGAATGACTGCCTGAAATGTGGCGAACATACTGCCCGGCGATACCCTGTATGCCGTATGCCCCAGCCTTGTCGAAGGGTTCCCCACTGGCAATGTAGGCATGCATGAAGCTTTCCGGAATCGCTGAAAATTCAACATGCGAGGTCTGAAGAGTTTGCCGGGTGGGCACTTCGGAAAAAAGCGGTTGACTGCCCGCTTGCAGGATTGCGCCAGCCACCGCCGTGTGAACTTCATGTGTGTTACCCGACAGGCTACGCAGCATGGCCAGCGCTTCCGCCGCATCCTGTGGTTTGCCCAGAATTTGTCCGTTCAGGGCCACCGTGGTGTCTGCAGCCAGCACCAGGCCTTTCAGCCCCTCCAGGTGCATGGCCTGAAGTGCGGTGTTCAGTTTCAGTTGGGTTACCCGCTGCACATACAACAGGGGGTTTTCATCGGGAACTGGCTCTTCCAGCGCTTCGGCTTCCGGGCTGTTCTGCGCCAGGAAAACCTGTACTTCAATGCCAAGGGTTTGCAACAGTTCCCGCCTGCGCGGGCTGCGGGAGGCAAGCCACACCTGGGTGGGCAGACCACTGTGTTCCGGGCAAACCGGGTTCCGGGTGAAATTGTTCATGCTGGATGCTTCAGTGTGCTACAGGCTGATTCATTCACGATGATAGGGGTGACCGATGGTAATTGAAAACGCCCTGTACAGTGCTTCCACCAGCAGCACACGGGCCAGCGCATGGGGCAGGGTCAGGTCGGAAAGCCGCCACATGCCCTGGCACTGTTTTTTCAGGTTCTCATCAAGACCATCCGCACTGCCAATCAGCAGGCAAAGGTGCTCGCTGCTGTTGTGCCATTTCTGCAGTTGCTCGGCCAGGGCCTTGCTGGTCTGGCGGTCGCCGCGTTCATCCAGCGCCACCACCCGTGCACCTTGCGGAATGGCTGCGCGGATGCGTTCTGCTTCCTTGGCCAGGATCTGCTCAACCGGCTTGCCACCGGAGCGGTCTTCTGGCTTCAGTTCCTTGATGCTGAGCTTCCAGTCGGCCGGAAAGCGTTTCTGGAATTGCTCCACTGCCTGCTGGGCCCAGGGTTCGATCTTGTGCGACAGGGCGATGACCTGGATTTTCAAGGCAGGCTTCTGGAGTGTGGTACTGGCTTAGTTGTACTGGCTGGAGAAAGCCTCGGCCTGGTGCGGGAAATA
>DASUDJ010000387.1:0-10579 GCA_036275635.1 Limnobacter sp.
TATTGCGGTGGGCATGGCCACCAACATGCCACCCCACAACCTGAAGGAGGTGGTTGCAGCCTGCCTGTTTGCGGTGGACAACCCGGAATGCACGGTTGAAGACCTGATCGAGTTGATACCTGCCCCTGATTTCCCGACTGCCGGCATCATCTACGGCATTCAAGGCGTGCGTGAAGGCTACCGCACAGGGCGTGGCCGGGTGGTCATGCGGGCAAAAACCCATTTCGAAGACCTTGACCGTGGCAACCGGCAGGCCATCATCGTGGACGAGCTACCCTACCAGGTCAACAAGAAAAGCCTGCTGGAGCGAATCGCAGAGCTTGTTTCCGAAAAGAAGATTGAAGGAATTTCCGATATACGGGATGAGTCTGACAAGGACGGTATCCGCGTGGTAATTGAACTGAAGCGCGGTGAAGTACCTGAAGTAATCCTGAACAACCTCTACAAGAACACCCAGCTTCAGGACACCTTCGGCATCAACATGGTGGCCCTGGTGGATGGTCAGCCGCGCCTGCTGAACCTGCGCGAACTGATCTTCTATTTCCTGCGCCACCGCCGGGAAGTGATTACCCGCCGCACCGTATTCGAGCTGCGCAAGGCCCGTGAGCGTGGCCATGTTCTGGAGGGCCTGGCGGTTGCACTGGCCAATATTGATGAATTCATTGCAATCATCAAGGCTGCGCCTACGCCGCCCGTGGCCAAGGCCGACCTGGTCGCCCGGGCATGGGATTCCTCGATTGTTCGCGAAATGCTGTCCCGCACCGACTTGGGCGATGCCGGTGGTGCAAAGGCATTCCGGCCAGAGGGCCTGCCCGCACGCTTGGGCCTGCAGGATGATGGCCTGTACCGCCTGAGTGAAACACAGGCGCAGGAAATCCTGAACATGCGCCTGCAACGCCTGACAGGCCTTGAGCAGGACAAGATCCTGAACGAATACAAGGAAGTGATCGATCAGATTGCCGACCTGCTGGATATTCTGTCCAAGCCAGGTCGAATCAACCAGATCATCAAGGATGAACTCACCTCGATTGGCAATGAGTTTTCAGATGAGCGCCGCTCCACAATTGAATTCAATGCCACCGAACTGGGCACTGAGGATCTGATCACTCCGCAGGACATGGTGGTGACCCTTTCCCATGCCGGCTACATCAAGAGCCAGCCGCTGACCGAATACCGGGCGCAGAAGCGTGGTGGAAGAGGCAAGCAGGCTGCCACCACCAAGGATGACGACTGGATTGATTACCTGTTCGTGGCAAACACCCATGACACCATCCTGTATTTCTCCAATGCAGGTCGCGTGTACTGGTTGAAAGTGTATGAAGTGCCACAGGGTTCACGCACTTCACGTGGTCGCCCGATCATCAACATGTTCCCTCTGGCGGATGGCGAAAAGATCACTGCTGTGCTGCCGGTAAAAAGCTTCGATGATGAAGACAAGTATGTGTTCATGGCCACCAGCCTGGGCACGGTGAAGAAATCCAAGCTGAGCGATTTCTCGCGCCCCATGAAGCGCGGCATCATTGCCGTCAACCTGGATGAAGGTGACTTCCTGATTGGTGCTTCAATGACCAACGGCAGCAATGATGTCATGCTCTTCAGCGATTCCGGCAAGGCCGTGCGCTTTGATGAAAATGATGTGCGCGCCATGGGCCGCAACGCCCGGGGCGTGCGTGGCATGAACCTGGAAGAAGGCCAGCGTGTGATTGCCATGCTGGTGGCTGACAATGAAGAACAGTCTGTGCTGACTGCCACTGAACATGGCTACGGGAAGCGCACGCCGGTGGCGGAATACACCCGCCATGGTCGCGGTACCAAGGGCATGATTGCCATTCAAACCTCCGAGCGGAACGGCAAGGTGGTGTCTGCCGTGCTGGTGAATCCCACGGATGAAATCATGCTGATCACGACGGGCGGTGTGCTGGTTCGCACAAGGGTTTCCGAAATCCGTGAAATGGGCCGTGCCACACAAGGTGTGACCTTGATCAGCGTGGATGAGGGCACCTGGTTGTCTGGTCTTCAGCGCATTGTGGAATCGGATGTCGAGTATCCGGAAGAGGCAGTGGATGGCGACACCGGTGTGCCGCCAGTGGCCACAGATGAACAATAAAAGTTGATTGCACAGGGTCAGCATGTCTAGAGTCTGGAATTTTTCTGCAGGTCCTGCAGCCTTGCCTGAAGCGGTGTTGCGTCAGGCTGCCGAGGAAATGCTGGATTGGCGGGGAAAGGGTTTGTCTGTGATGGAAATGAGCCATCGCAGTCCTGAATACACTTCGATTTTCGAAAAAACCCGCAGCGATTTCTGCAAATTGCTGAATGTGCCCAGTACCCATGACGTGCTGTTCATGCAGGGTGGCGCAGTGGGCATGAATGCGATTGTGCCGTTGAACCTGTTACAGGGTTTTGAGCAGGCTGCCTTTGTGAACACAGGTTCCTGGTCCAGAAAAACCACCAAGGAATTTTCAAAGTATGGCTTGGTCAGGGTGGTGCTGGACAATTCCAGCGCTGCACCGGATGCGGCCGCTGGTTGCTACGTACCCGATTGCGGATCGCTGCTTGAGCGCGTGAACGGCCAGAACATGGCCTACCTGCATTATTGCGACAATGAAACCATCGGCGGCGTTGAGTTCAGTGGTCAGGTCGAGGCGCTGGCCACACAGCTGGATTGCCCGGTGGTGGCCGACATGTCGTCCAACATTCTTTCCAAGCAATTGGATGTGTCGAAGTATGGCGTGATATACGGTGGCGCTCAAAAGAATGTGGGCCCCGCCGGTGTCACGATCGTGATCGTCGACAAGGCTCTCCTGAAACGTGCACTGCCAATCTGCCCGTCTGCCTTTGAATTTGCGACCGTGGCGGAAAACGGTTCCATGTACAACACGCCCCCCACCTACTCAATCTACATCGCCGGCCTGGTGTTTGAATGGCTGATTCAGCAAGGTGGTGTTGCATGGGCGCAGGCTCAGGCAAAGGAAAAAGCGGGTTTGCTATACACGGCAATTGATGAAAGCAGTTTGTACAACTGCCCGGTGCGCAAGGCTGACCGCTCCCTGATGAATGTGCCTTTTACATTGGTGGATGAAAGCCTGAATTCCACTTTCCTGGCAAAGGCGGCGGAGCAGGGCCTGGTGCAATTGAAAGGACACAAATCAGTGGGTGGCATGCGAGCCTCCATCTACAATGCGATGCCACTGGAAGGTGTGAAGGCGCTGGTTGATTTCATGCGTGACTTTGAAAGGACACAGGCCTGATGAGCAACAGCGACATCAATTCAGAACTGCTGAAGTTCCGCGACCAGATTGATGAAATTGATCAGCAATTGCTGGTGTTGTTGAACAAGCGTGCAAGCCTGGCCCAGTCAATTGGCCATGTGAAGGCCAAAACCGATGCCCCAGTGATGCGCCCGGAGCGCGAAGCCCAGGTGCTGGACAAGCTGAATGCTGCCAACAATGGCCCCTTGAACGGGCAACACATCAAAACCTTGTTCAAGGAAATCATGTCGGCCTGCCGTTCGCTGGAGCGGGAAGTGAATGTGGCTTTCCTGGGCCCCTTGGGTACGTATAGCGAGCAGGCCGTGTGGGCATTCTTTGGCCACTGTGTGCAGGCCGAACCTGTTGAAACCATTGAAGAGGCTTTCCGCCAGTTGCAGGCGCAGCAGGTGGATTTCGCACTGGTGCCAGTTGAGAATTCCACTGAAGGGTCGGTTGCCCGCACATTGGATGCGCTGGTTGAATCCAACACCCTGATTTGCGGTGAAGTGCAATTGCCTATTCACCACCAGTTGCTGTGCAAAACCGGCACGCTGGAAGGCATTCAAAAAATATGTGCCCATCCGCAGGCGCTGGCTCAATGCCGTGGCTGGTTGGCCCAGTATGCGCCGAACATTGTCCAGGAAACCGTGGCCAGCAATGGTGCTGCTGCAAAACTGGCCAGCGAGGATTCCACGGTGGCCGCAATTGCAGGACAGGCGGCCCGCGAGCGATACGGTTTGAAAGCGTATCAGGAACACATCCAGGATGATGCGCACAACACCACCCGCTTCCTGGTGCTGGGCAATCAGCCCACTGGCCCTTCCGGGCAGGACAAGACCAGCCTGGTGGCCTCTGTGCCTAACCAGCCCGGCGCGGTTTATAAAATGCTGGAGCCATTCAACGCCGAGAATGTGTCCATGACCCGGCTTGAATCTCGCCCCGCACGCAATGGCCGCTGGGAATACTATTTTTTCATCGACCTGCAAGGCCATCAAAGCGAACCGGCGGTGGCCAAGGCACTGGAGCAGTTGAAGAAAAACGCTTCGTTCCTGAAAGTGCTGGGTTCCTACCCGGCGGCGCAACGAAACTCGTAAAGTAATAAACCAACCACGCAACTGAAACAGCAGCATCATGCAGACACTGACCGACCAGGCACCGAAGTTCATCCGCGACATTGCACCCTACAAGGCAGGCAAGCCGGTTTCCGATGTGGTTCGGGAATTGGGTCTGGACCCAGAGAAGGTGGTGAAGCTGGCCTCCAATGAAAACCCACTGGGTTTGGGTGAAAAAGCCAAGGCTGCAATTGCGCAGGCGGCACTAGACCTTGGCCGCTATCCGGACGCCAACGGTTTCGCCCTGAAAGCCAAGCTGGCTGGGCGCCACGGCGTGAAGCAGGAGCAGATTACACTGGGCAATGGTTCCAATGATGTGCTTGAACTGGCAGCCAAAGCCTTCCTGACACAGGGCACCAATGCCGTGTTTTCCCAGTACGCCTTCGCTGTCTATCCACTGGCCACGCAAGGTTGTGGTGCGCAGTCCAAGGTGGTGCCTGCTGTGTGCTTCACCCATGACCTGGATGGCTTTTTAAAGGCGATTGATACCCAAACCCGGGTGGTGTTCATTGCGAACCCCAACAACCCCACCGGTACCTTCTTGCCGCAAGACAAGCTGCTGGCCTTCCTGAAGCAGGTGCCACAGCATGTGCTGGTGGTGCTGGATGAGGCCTACAATGAATTTCTGAAGCCGGAAGACCAATACGATTCCACCCAGTGGGTTGCCCAGTTTCCGAACCTGCTGGTGTCCCGCAGCTTCTCCAAGGCCTATGGCCTGGCTGGCCTGCGCGTGGGTTATGCAGTCAGTAGCACGGAAGTGGCTGACCTGATGAACCGGGTGCGCCAGCCTTTCAATGTGAATTCATTGGCACTGGCTGCGGCTGAGGCTGCGGTGGACGATGCCGAGTTTCTGAAGCAGACCTATGAAGTGAACCTGAGCGGCCTTGAGCAAGTCCAGGGCGGACTGAAGGCACTTGGCCTGGAATATGTGCCTTCCTATGGCAACTTCGTGTTGTTCAAGGCTGGAACCACAGCTGATGCGGGCATGAAGGTGTTCGATGCCCTGCAACGCCTGGGTGTGATTGTCCGTCCCGTGAATGGCTATGGCCTGCCCGAATGGCTGCGTGTTTCCATCGGTTTGAAACATGAGAATGAAGCCTTCCTGCAGGCCTTGCCCAAGGCGCTGGCCAGTCTGCAGGCGAACTGATGGCCAAGGGCATTCTTTTCAATCGCATGTTGGCCATCGGCGTTGGCCTGATTGGCGGCTCGATTTGCCTGGGTGCAAAGAAGCACGGCTTGGTTGGCCATGTGCTGGGCTATTCCCGCAAGCTTGAAACCGCCCATGAAGCACTGAAACTGGGCATTGTGGATGAATGTATTGCAGGCCCTGGCGATTCAAATCTTCGGAATGTGGATGCCGTGGTGCTGTCCATTCCGGTGCGCCAGTACCAGCAGGTGCTGACCCAATTCCTGCCAGTGTTGCCTCCCAACTGCCTGATATTCGATGCAGGCAGCACCAAGTCCGATGTGGCCTTGATGCTGAATGACATGGAAGCCCAGTTCCCCGGCTTGAAAGCCCGCTTCGTGCTGGCCCATCCAATTGCCGGGGGGGAAAGTCATGGACCCGCCGCCGCCATACCCAACCTGTTTGAAGACCGGAATTGCGTGCTGTGCCCCCTGCCACAAACAAATGCGGCTGGCTTGAAAAAAGTCGAACAGTTCTGGACCAGCCTGGGTGCCAAGCTTAGCCGCATGAATGCGATGGACCATGATGAAATGTTTGGCGCGGTCAGCCACCTGCCGCACTTGCTGGCCTTTGCCTACGTGTCTGGCCTGTTGAGCCATGAAAAGGGTGCCGAGTTCATGAAAGAGGGTGGGGCAGGCTACCGGGATTTCACCCGTATCGCCGCCAGTTCGCCTGAAATGTGGGCTGATATATTCCAGAACAACAGTGCAGCCCTGCTGAGCATGTTGGGTGTGTTTGAAAACACGCTGGCCCGGGTGCGTACCGCAATAGAAAAACAGGACAGAAACCAGCTTGAAGCCCTTCTGGGGCAGGCCTCGGAATACCGCAGTCAGTGGAAGCAGGGCTGACTGAATGAATCATTGCCTGCCAATGGCAGGCTGCTAAAACATCGCGAGAATTTTGTTATGTCAGATCTGAATTTGGTGGAATTCCACGCCAGCAGCACCCAGACCATGTCGGGCTCTGCACGGGTGCCGGGTGACAAATCGATTTCCCACCGTTCCATCATGATGGGCTCGATTGCCGAGGGCATCACCGAGGTAGAGGGTTTCCTGGAAGGTGAGGATGCACTGGCCACCATGAATGCATTCCGTGCCCTGGGTGTGCAGATTGAAGGACCAGACCACGGCCGCGTAAGGGTACACGGTGTGGGAATGCATGGATTGAAGGCACCCCGGCAAGTCTTGGACTGTGGCAATTCAGGCACCTCGATGCGCTTGATGTCGGGCCTGATGGCAGCGCAGGATTTTGACTGTATGCTGACCGGCGACTCGAGCCTCAGCAAGCGCCCGATGAAACGGGTGATTGACCCCCTGCTGTTGATGGGGGCAAAAATCGAAGCCCAGGAAGGCGGGCGCCCACCCTTGCATGTTCATGGTCGCCCGGGCCTGAAAGCGATTGACTATGTGTTGCCCATGGCGTCTGCCCAGGTGAAAAGCTGTGTGCTGCTGGCTGGCCTGTATGCCGAAGGCACAACCACAGTGACTGAACCGGCTGTGACCCGTGACCACACCGAGCGCATGCTGCGCGGCTTTGGCGTGGAAGTGATCACCGATGGGCCCAAGGCCAGCGTGACAGGTGGCCAGACACTGAAGGCCACGAAAATTGATGTGCCTTCCGACATTTCCTCTGCGGCATTTTTCATGGTGGCTGCTTCCATCGCGCCGAATGCCGACATCACCCTGAAGCATGTGGGCATGAACCCAACCCGCACCGGCGTGATCGACATCCTGAAGTTGATGGGTGCGAACATTGAACTGAACAACCATGCAGAAGTGGGTGGCGAACCTGTTGCGGATGTGCGGGTGCGCAGCGCAGCACTGAAAGGAATCGAGATTCCGGAGCACCTGGTTCCACTGGCGATTGATGAGTTTCCAGTGCTGTTCGTGGCGGCAGCCAATGCCACTGGCCGCACGGTACTCACTGGCGCAGAAGAATTGCGTGTGAAGGAGTCGGACCGCATCGCTGTGATGGCGCATGGCCTGCAGAAATGCGGCATAGATGCGGAGCCCACTGAAGACGGCATGATCATCAACGGCCTGGGCCATGTGGATGGCTTGCGTTACAAGGCCACCAGCATTGAAAGCCAGGGTGATCACCGCATTGCCATGTCCTTCAGCGTAGCGGCCATTCGTGCAGAAGGCAGCATGATCATTCATGGTGCGCAAACCGTGGACACTTCATTTCCCGGTTTTGTGGCCTTGGCCAATTCGCTGGGCATGCAGGTTCAGGCAGTTCGCAAGGGTTGATATGGGCGCTGGCGAACACAACACGGCAGGCAGTTCCAGAGACCTTCCCGCACCGGGTCCTTCAAGCATTCCGGTCATCGCAATCGACGGTCCCACCGCATCCGGCAAGGGCACGGTGGCGGCACTGGTGGCTGACAAACTGGGTTACCACTATCTCGACAGCGGTGCAATTTACCGGGTGCTGGGCGTGGCTGCACAGCAGCAGGGTTTGAATCCCGATCAGGTTGCACACCTGGAAAAAATCATTCCGCTGGCAGCCAGTCTGCCTGTGCAATTCCAGGGCGACAGGGTGTTTCTCGACGGTATTGATGTGAGCCAGGCAATCCGCACAGAACAGGCCGGCGTGATGGCCTCAAGGCTTGCCGTGGTGCCTGAAATACGGGCTGGCCTGTTGCAAAGGCAGCGGGATTTCCGTCAAAGCCCGGGCCTGGTGGCCGATGGCCGGGACATGGGTTCGGTGGTGTTTCCAGATGCCGCATTGAAAGTGTTTCTGACCGCCAGTGCACAGGTTCGAGCTGAGCGCCGGGTAAAGCAGATTGAAGGCCGTGGCCTGAAGGCTGATTTCAATTCAATATTCACCGACCTGATGGAGCGCGACAGGCGCGACACTGAACGGCCCGTGGCGCCCCTGAAGCCTTGCGCAGACGCCCTGGTGCTTGATTGTTCCAGCATGCCGATTGAACAAGTGGTTGCCACCATTTTGAACTGGTCTGGCGAACGCATTTGAAACGGTTTTAAAGGCTTGATCAGCAAGGCCTTTCTTGTTATACTCCCGCCTCTGTGCAAGCACTTGCCTGCGCAGAAAAGCCGTAGTTTCCAATCCCGGAAGCCGCGTTTTTGAACTCCGCCTTGCTTCCCGCAGTGGCGTGCTAAATCTCAATTTTATGACCACAACTGAAATGACCCAAGCCGCAGACAGTTTTGCAGCAATGTTTGAAGAAAGCCTGAACCGCAAGGAAATGCGCGCAGGTGAAGTAATCACAGCTGAAGTAGTGCGTGTTGATTACAACTATGTTGTTGTAAATGCCGGGCTGAAATCCGAAAGCTACATTCCCCTCGAAGAATTCAAGGATGACCACGGCAACGTGGAAGTCAACAGCGGTGACTTCATTTCCGTGGCGATTGAAGCCCTGGAAAACGGTTACGGCGAAACCCTGCTGTCCCGCGACAAGGCCAAGCGCCTGTCCGCATGGCTGAGCCTGGAACAGGCGCTGGAATCCGGCGAGCTGGTCACAGGTACCATCACCGGCAAGGTGAAGGGCGGCCTCACAGTGATGGTCAACAGCATCCGCGCTTTCCTGCCAGGTTCCCTGGTAGATGTGCGCCCTGTGAAGGACACCACGCCATTCGAAGGCAAAACCCTCGAATTCAAGGTCATCAAGCTGGATCGCAAGCGCAACAACGTGGTTCTGTCACGCCGTGCCGTGGTTGAGGCCACCATGGGTGAAGAGCGCGAAAAGCTCCTGTCCAACCTGCAGGAAGGTTCTGTGGTCAAGGGCATCGTCAAGAACATCACCGACTACGGCGCATTCGTGGACCTGGGCGGTATCGACGGCCTGTTGCACATCACCGACCTGGCATGGCGCCGCGTACGTCACCCGTCCGAAGTGCTGACAGTTGGCGAAGAAATCGAAGCAAAAGTACTGAAGTTCGACCAGGAAAAGAACCGCGTGTCACTGGGCGTGAAGCAGCTTGGAGAAGATCCATGGGTTGGTCTGTCACGTCGTTATCCAGCCGACACACGCCTGTTCGGCAAGGTCACCAACATCACTGACTACGGCGCATTCGTTGAAGTCGAGCAGGGTATTGAAGGCCTGGTGCACGTGTCTGAAATGGACTGGACCAACAAGAACGTTGATCCCAAGAAAGTGGTTACCCTGGGCGATGAAGTTGAAGTCATGGTTCTGGAAATCGACGAAGAGCGTCGTCGTATCAGCCTTGGCATGAAGCAGTGCGCAGCCAACCCATGGGAAGAGTTCTCTTCCAGCTTCAAGAAAGGCGACAAGGTTTCCGGCGCAATCAAGTCCATCACTGACTTCGGCGTGTTCATCGGCCTGCCTGGCGGCATCGATGGCCTGGTGCACCTGTCCGACCTGTCCTGGAACGAAACCGGTGAAGAGGCAGTACGCCGCTTCAAGAAGGGTGATGAAGTTGAAGCCCTGGTACTGGCCATCGACACAGAGCGTGAGCGCATCAGCCTGGGCATCAAGCAGTTGTCCGGCGACCCATTCACTGTATTCGCATCTTCCAATGACCGTGGCAGCATGGTGACTGGCAAGGTGAAGTCTGTTGACGCGAAAGGCGTTGTAGTTGACTTGGGCGACGACATCGAAGGCTACCTGCGTGCTTCCGAGATCTCCAACGACCGTGTTGAAGATGCTCGCAATGCATACAAGGAAGGCGACTCAGTAACCGCCATGGTCATCAACGTGGACCGCAAGGCCCGCTCAATTGCCCTGTCCATCAAGGCGAAAGACCAGGTTGACACGGATGAAGCCATGAAGAAAATCGCTGAAGAAAGCGCAGGTTCAGCTGGTACAACCAGCTTGGGCGCCCTGTTGAAGGCCAAGCTGGGTAACAACCAGTAATCTGTCCGTAGAAGTGGCGCTTCCCACCCGGGAAGCGCCTTTTTATTTTTTCGACCAATGACAAAATCAGAACTCATCAACCAGCTGGTCAAGCGTTTCCCCAAACTGCCTGTCAGGGACACTGACTTCGCTGTGAAAAGCATTCTCGATACCATGACTCAGGCACTGGCTGAAGGTCAGCGCATCGAGATTCGTG
>DASUDJ010000388.1:0-3921 GCA_036275635.1 Limnobacter sp.
TGTTCGCCTGGTTCAGACCGACAGCCGCCAGGTGGCGCCGGGTGACCTGTTTGTTTGTCTGATCGGTGAGCGATTTGACGCACATGACTTTGCCGCCCAGGTGGCGGCGGCGGGTGCAATTGCCCTGGTGACGAACCGACAGCTCGATTTGCCTGTGACTGATCAGCCAGTTACCCAGTTTGTCGTGAAGGACACCCGGCTTGCATTGGGTCAGTTGGGCAAGGCATGGCGCCAGCGCTTCCCGGTGAAAACACTCGCTGTGGTGGGCAGCAATGGCAAGACCACCACCAAGGAAATGCTGGGCAGCATCTGCAAGGCCCAGCATGGTGAGAATGCGGTTCTGGTGACTGCAGGCAACCTGAACAATGACATCGGTGTGCCGCAGACACTGCTGAGAATGCGCAAGGAACACACGCTTGCAGTGATTGAAATGGGAATGAATCACCCAGGGGAAATTGATTACCTGGCTGGGTTGGTGCAGCCAGACGTGGCGCTGCTGACCAATGCGCAACGCGAGCACCAGGAGTTCATGAAAACAGTACTGGCAGTGGCACAGGAAAACGGCAGCGTGTTCTGTCACCTGCAGCCGCAGGGTACTGCCGTTTTCCCGCTTACCGCGGAGTTTGATTCCTGCTGGATTGAGTTGGCTGGGCAGGCCAACATACTGAGGTTTGGCGTCGGAGCCGATGTGGAATGGATTGAAGGATCCAGTCAGGCATGTGCAGGATTGAATGCTGGCAGCCGTGTGCTGAAACTGCTGGGCACAGAAATCGACCTGAAGCCAGGTTTCATCGGTGAGCATAACTTTTCAAATGCGGCTGGAGCGGCCGCAGCAGCCCATGCTGCAGGATGCAATGCGGCGTCAATCCGCAGGGGGCTTGAGAATTTCCAGCCTGTCAGCGGTCGCCTGCAGGTGGCACTCCGAAAGCCGTCTCTGCTGCTGATCAATGACACTTACAACGCCAATCCGGATTCCGTGAATGCAGCCAGCAGAGTGCTCGCCTCACAGCAAGGACAAAAAATGCTGGTGTTGGGCGACATGGGCGAGGTGGGCGACCAGTCTGATGAATATCACTTTGAAGTAGGGCAGTTTGCCAGGAGGGTCGGTGTTGACCGACTGCTTGCGCTGGGTGAGGCCACACGGCATTCAGTACGCGGGTTTGGCAAGGGTGCCACCCATTTTTCCGACATCAATTCACTGATAGAACACACCATGAATACAACAGAGCAGGGCCATTGGTCTGTGCTGGTCAAGGGGTCCCGCTTCATGAAAATGGAGCGGGTGGTGCAGGCGCTTGTGCAGCAACATGCCGGGGAGGCCAGCAATGCTTCTTGAGTTGACCCAGTGGCTTGCGCAGGATATCCGTGCATTTGGTGTATTCAACTACCTGACCTTGCGGGCTGTGCTGGCCTGTGCCACTGCCCTGCTGGTGGGCCTGGTGGCAGGCCCCATGGTGATCCGCAAATTGACCCAGTACAAGATTGGCCAGTCTGTTCGTGATGATGGTCCCCAGACCCACCTTGCCAAGGCAGGCACGCCCACCATGGGCGGTGCACTGGTGCTGATCGGCATCGGTATTTCCACTTTGCTGTGGGCCGATCTTTCAAACCGCTTCGTCTGGGTCGTGATGCTGGTCACATTCGGTTTTGGCTGGATTGGCTGGGTGGATGACTACCGGAAAGTGGTGTACCGCAATCCCAAGGGTTTGCCCGCCAAGTGGAAATATTTCTGGCAGAGCGTGGTCGGCCTGGTCTGTGCTTTCTACCTGGCCTTTGCCGTGTCTGCACAAAGCGGAGAACAGGTGCTGGATATTTTTGTGAAGTGGGTCGACAGCGGTTTTTCGATGCACCTGCCCAACAATGCTGATCTGATTGTTCCGTTTTTCAAGTCCATCAGCTACCCACTGGGTGTGTGGGGCTTTATCGCGCTCACTTACTTCGTGATTGTTGGCACAAGCAATGCAGTCAACTTGACCGATGGCCTTGATGGCCTTGCCATCATGCCCACCGTGATGGTGGCATCGGCCCTGGCAATTTTTGCCTATGTGGCCGGCAATGCAGTGTATTCGAAATACCTGCTGCTGCCCTATATCCCGGGGGCGGGAGAACTGGCTGTTTTTCTGGCAGCAATTGCCGGTGCAGGCCTGGCCTTCCTGTGGTTCAACGCCTATCCGGCCCAGGTGTTCATGGGGGATGTGGGCGCACTGGCTTTGGGTGGCGCCTTGGGCACGGTGGCAGTGATTGTCCGGCAGGAAGTGGTGCTGTTCATCATGGGTGGCGTGTTCGTGGCAGAAACCCTGTCAGTCATGATCCAGGTGCTCTATTTCAAGTACAGCGGCGGCAAGCGCGTGTTCCGCATGGCGCCCCTGCATCACCACTATGAATTGAGCGGCTGGAAGGAAACCCAGGTGGTGGTGCGCTTCTGGATCATCACCATGATCCTGGTGCTGATCGGTTTGTCTACCTTGAAATTGCGCTGATCATCAAATTTGAGCAGGAAAGGGAAATACAGGTGTTGAATTTACTTCAGGATCAATCCGTGTTGCTGGTGGGGCTGGGTGAGTCTGGCCTGGCCTGCGCACGCTGGGTGCTGGCCCAGGGCGCACGGTTGACTGTAGTTGATACGCGTGAAGTGCCCCCAGGCCTGCAGGAACTGCGTGAGGTGCAGCCTGATGTGGTACTTCTTGCTTCGGTTGAAAATATTGAATGGACTTTCGGGAAGGTCGTGGTGTCGCCCGGCCTGCCACCAACCCACCCCCTGATGGTACAGGTGCTGGGTCAGGCGGCCCTGTACGGAACGCAGGTCGATTCGGAGTTGGACCTGTTTGCAGATGCACTGCAGGCCCTGGCCGATTCCGGCGGCTACCATCCGCAGGTGGTGGGTATCACTGGCACAAACGGAAAGACCACCACCACACGCATGGTGGAATGCCTGGCGCGCTTTGCCGGCAAACGTGTTGTTGCGGCTGGCAATATCAGCCCTGCTGCGTTGGATGCGCTTCGCGAGCAACTGGAAAGCGGGCAGCTTCCTGATGTGTGGGTGCTTGAGCTCTCAAGCTTTCAACTGCACTGGACACAGCGGCTCAGGCTGGATGCATCCACTGTGCTGAACATCACGCAGGACCACCTGGACTGGCACCGGGACATGAATGAATATGCGGCCGACAAGTTCAGGATTTTTTCTCCTGACGCTGTATGCGTCATCAACCGTGAAGATGAATGGGTCAGCAAGGCGCCCATGGCGCCTGGTGCCCGTGTACTGAGTTTTGGTCTGAGTGCACCTGTGGCGAATGGCGATTTCGGCCTGGTGCGTGAAGGCGGCATGCTGTGGCTTGCGCAGGTGGTCAGTGACGCGGAAGAGCCTTCATCTTCCCGCCGCAGGAAGCAGGAAGACGTGTTGGTTAGCCTGAAACTGCTGATGCCGATGGAGGCCTTGCAGGTGGTTGGTCTGCACAATGCTGCCAATGCGCTGGCCGCTCTCGCACTCTGTCACGGCCTCGGTATGCCCATGGCGCGACTTCTGCATGGTTTGCGCAGTTATCAGGGCGAGCCACACCGTGTCCAGCATGTGGTGCAGATTGATGGTGTGGATTACTTCGATGACAGCAAGGGTACGAATGTTGGCGCAACCGTGGCGGCCCTGAATGGTCTCGCCAGGCCCACCGTGCTGATTGCAGGTGGGGATGGAAAGGGCCAGGATTTTTCTCCGCTTGTACAACCGGTGGCCAGTTACTGCAGGCGGGTTGTGCTGATCGGAAAGGATGCGGACAACATTCGCTCGGCACTTCAGGCAACAGCCGTGGAAATTCAGAAGGCAGATAGCCTGGAAGAGGCTGTAAAACTCGCAACTGCCCATGCGGCCTCGGGCGACTGCGTGTTGTTGAGCCCTGCCTGTGCAAGCCTGGACATGTTCAGGAACTA
>DASUDJ010000389.1:0-3550 GCA_036275635.1 Limnobacter sp.
AGGGTTGCGTTGTCAGCCCAGCCACTGCGCACCTTCACCCAGGTTTCCAGATGGACAGACCCACCAAAAAGCCTTTCCATGTCCTGCCTGGCCTCTGTCCCGATCCGCTTCAATTTCTCGCCCCCCTTACCGATGATCATCGCTTTGTGAGAGGCTCGATCCACCAGGATGGAGGCATAAATCATCCGTCGACCTTCCTGGATTTCATATTTGTCGATCACCACGGTGCATGTATAGGGCAATTCGTCGCCCACCAGCCTGAACAACTTTTCGCGAATGCGTTCTGCTGCCAGAAATTTCTCGGGTCGATCGGTCAGCGTGTCTTCATCGTAGAAAAACGGCTGCTCAGGCAAAAGCGCCGCAATTGCCTCTTTCAGGCTGTCCAGGTTTTTGGAATTCTGGGCACTCAGCGGCACGATTGCATCGAAATTGCGCAGCTCACCCAATTTTTGCAGAAAAGGCAACATTTCCGCTTTCTTGTCCAGCAAATCCACCTTGTTCACGACAGCCACCAGGGGTACACCCTTTGGGCACAACTCAAGCACCTTCATGTCTGCGGGTGTCAGCTTGCCCTGTTCAATTACCCACAGGATGACGTTCACATCGGCCATGGCGGTCAGCACGGCCCTGTTCATGGTCTTGTTCAATGCATTTGAGTGTTTGGTCTGGAAGCCCGGTGTGTCCACGAAAATGAACTGGGTGGGAACCTGCCTCACATTCTCGGTCATCACACCCAGCACCCTGTGACGGGTTGTCTGGGGTTTGCTGGAGGTGATCGACAGGTGTTCACCAATCATTCCATTCATCAGCGTGGATTTGCCCACATTTGGACGACCCACCACGGCAATCACGCCACATTTTTGTTCGGCCATGTTATTGCCTCAAGCTGGCCTGTCAGGGCTGGCCTTCACGGTTGCCCCTTCAAGCAATTGAATAAGTGCCGCCTCGGCGGCCTGCTGTTCTGCCAAACGTCGGGAAGGCCCCTGGCCAAGAACAACCAGTTGAACTTCCTCGACAGTGCACTGCACCTTGAATTCAGGGCTGGCTGCAGTGCCTCCCTCCACCAGCACCTGGTAACTGGGCAACTTCATGCGCCTGCCCTGCAATAGTTCCTGCAGGCGGGTTTTTGGGTCTTTGCCAAGGGATTCTAGTGGTGTTTGCTCAAGCAACGGTTTCAGGAAACGAATGACACAGTCCTGCGCCGCCTGAAAACCTCCATCAAGCAGGATTGCTCCAAATATTGCCTCGATTGCATCGGCTACGATGCTGTCCTTTATGGTACTGCCGCTGCGAAGTTCGCCAGCCCCCAAGCGGAGAAACTGCTCCAGTTGAAGACCCCTGCCGATCATGGCAAGACAATCCTGCCGAACCAGGTGCGACCTCACCCGCGACAACTTCCCTTCATCCAGACCGGGATGGGCGTCATAGAGGAGAATCGAGGCCGCGCAGTTCAGCACGCTGTCGCCGAGGAACTCCAGGCGTTCATTGTGCTGACCCGAAAAGCTGCGGTGAGTCAATGCCATGCGCAGCAGATCCTTGTTCCTGAAGGAATAAGCCAACGCATTTTCAAGGCTGATACCAAAGGCTCCGGCAGAAGTTGCCTCCCCTGAGGTACTCCGCGAGCTTTTCAGTGGACTGTTCAACTGGACACTCCAGCCTGGCCTTCAGTGAAACCGGCCAATTCTGGACAGATCATTGAAATTCATCCACACCAGGAAAGCCTTACCGACCACTTGCTCATCAGACACGAAACCCCAGATGCGGCTGTCACTGGAATTATCGCGGTTGTCGCCCATCATGAAATAGTGACCTTCCGGCACCGTGCAGGTGAAGCCGGTCACATCATATTTGCAGTTGTCCCTGTACCTGTAGGATTGGGCACCGATCACGAAAGGCGGCGCATCTTCATCATTCAGCACCAGGTGCTGCTTGCCACCCAGGGTTTCCTGGTATTGCAATGAGTATGAGAAATTGTTGGGGTCGTAATACTTGTCCAGTTCTTTCACGGGCAATGCTTTGCCATTGATAGACAGTTTCTTGTTTCGGTACTCCACGACATCACCACCCACGCCCACAACCCTTTTAATGTAGTCCAGTGAGGGGTCCTGGGGGTACCGGAACACCATCACGTCGCCGCGTTGCGGATCAGACACCGGGATTATTTTCTTGTCGATGATGGGCAATCGGATGCCATAGGTGAACTTGTTCACCAGGATAAGATCCCCGATCAGCAATGTTGGAATCATGGAGCCTGAAGGAATCTTGAAAGGCTCCACGACAAAAGAGCGCAACACGAACACGAACAGGATGACCGGAAAGAAGCTGGCGCTGTATTCAAGCCACAATGGTTGCTTCATGTACTGATTGCGAATCTGCTTTTCAGCATCACCCACCAGGCCGCCTGTGCGGGCAAGCGCCGCCTCGGCTGCCAGCCTGCGTTTGGGCTTGAATACCAGCACATCCAGCATGTAGAAGAAGCCAGTAAACAGAACCAGCAGAAAAAGGATCAGGGAAAAATTCATTGTTATTTGTCTTCCACTTGGAGAATGGCCAGGAAAGCTTCCTGCGGAATTTCCACATTGCCCACCTGCTTCATGCGCTTCTTGCCTGCTTTCTGCTTTTCAAGCAGTTTTTTCTTCCGAGAGATGTCACCCCCGTAACACTTGGCCAGCACGTTCTTGCGCAAGGCCTTCACCGTTTCCCGGGCAATGATGTTGGCACCAATCGCAGCCTGGATGGCCACATCAAACATCTGCCGTGAAATGATTTCGCGCATTTTCCCCGCCACCGCGCGACCGCGGTAAACCGCATTGCTTCTGTGAACCATGATGGACAGGGCATCCACCTTTTCACCATTGATCAGCATGTCCACTTTCACGATGTCGGCTGGTCTGTATTCCTTGAATGCATAGTCCATGGAAGCATAGCCGCGTGATGTAGACTTCAGCTTGTCGAAAAAATCCAGCACGATTTCAGCCATGGGCATTTCAAACGTCAGGCGCACCTGCCGTCCGTGATAAACCATGTTGGTCTGGGTGCCGCGCCGCCCTGTGCACAGGGTCATGACCGAACCCACATATTCCTGTGGCATCAGCAGGTTAACCGTCACGATAGGCTCGCGGATTTCATCCACCCGGCTGATGTCAGGCATTTTTGAAGGGTTGTCCACCCGGATTACCGTGCCGTCACGCTGCCTGATTTCATACACCACGGTGGGTGCCGTGGTAATCAGGTCCATGTCGAATTCCCGCTCCAGCCTTTCCTGAACAATGTCCATGTGCAACATGCCCAGGAAACCGCAACGGAAGCCGAACCCCAGGGCCTGTGATACCTCTGGCTCATAATTCAGGGCCGCATCATTCAGACGCAGTTTGTCCAGTGCTTCACGCAAGGCTTCATACTGGTTGGACTCCACCGGAAACAGACCGGCAAACACCTGTGACTGCACTTCCTTGAAGCCAGGCAGCGGCTTGTCTGCAGGCTTGGCAGCCAATGTGACCGTGTCGCCTACCCTTGCGCTTTCCAGCAGCTTGATGCCTGCGTTGATGTA
>DASUDJ010000390.1:0-4430 GCA_036275635.1 Limnobacter sp.
CGCCACTGAAGGGCGAGACATGGCAGGAAAGGCTGATGAATTCGATTGAACGCAGGGCCGATATGTTTGAAAAGCTGGCTCCGATACAGACTGCCAGCCTGGTGCACCTTCATGAATCGGAATTCCTGCGGCTGCAACAGGCCCGCACGGTTGAGCTGCAGCGCCACCTGCTGCGTGCCCTGTTGCCTGCAGAAATTTCAAAAGACAGGCAGCTGTTTGAAATTCTCGACCTGGTGCTGAGTTTCGAGAGTTGGCTGAGATTGCGGCGCGACCAGAAACTGGGCGTGGCCGCAGCAAAAAAGGTACTGCAGCGCGGTGTGTTTCAATTGCTGAAACAGTGCGGTTGAAAGACCGCTGGCTGCCGGCCAGCACCACTGGATTACAGGATGCTGTCCAGCAGCACATCAAACTGGGCAATGCCCTGTTCACGGGTCACCACCTTGTCGCGGATCAGTTGCCTCACTCCCCAGAAGGAAAGAATAACCATCCACACCAGGCTGGTTGCCTCGGGCCGGCCCAGGCCCTTGGTCTTGCGGATGGCGGGCACCCACAGCTTCAGGATTACATCCCGTATACCCAGGCGGATTGTTTCCAGTTCAGGTGAATTCAAACCCGAACCGGCAATCAGTTGCCACAGGGCATCACCGCGACCTACCGGCATGTCGAGTGACACCAGCTCTGCAGCGCGAATGGCCTGCTTCAGGTCATCCGGGTGACTGGCGATTGCGTCTGCAGTGCCCTGCATGGTGTCGGTGAACACAGCCCAGGCCGTGGCACCCAGCAAACTCTCCAGGTTTGGAAAGTGCTGGTAAACAAGCTGCCTGCTGACGCCTGCCCGGTCCGCCAGGGCACTCATGGTCAACACGCCCCAACCACTTTCCTCCACCAGCTCAGCCGCGCTGGCCAGCAGGGCCTTCCTGCGGTCTTCCTTTCCAAGATAGGGGCGCTTTTCCTGCATGCCTGTCTGGCTCATCCATTTTTTCCTGCGTGATCACAAGCCCCAGTGTGCCACAGCTTCAAAGAAATTGACACAGTGTAAATATTAATGCTTAAATGATTTATTCAACCCTCACCAGAATGGGTCTTCATGAGACAGAAATACACCCTGTACGGCTGGCACTTGTCCTACTTCACGGGCAAGGCCTTGTGCTACCTGCGCTACAAGCAGGTTGACCATGAACTGAAGCCGGTGAACATGTATACCCTGCTGCGCACCATCAAGAAAAAAACCGGCGCAGCCGTCATGCCTGTCATGACCACGCCAAGTGGTGAATGGGTCCAGGACACGACAGAAATCATCGACTACATTGAATCGCTGCACCACAGCAACCCGGTGCTGCCCAACACACCTGTGCAGGAATTTGCGTCGCTGCTGCTTGAAGCCTGGGGCGATGAATGGTGGGTACCGATTGCGATGCACACCCGCTGGAACCACCCGGAAAACTATGCGCTGTTTGAAAAAGACGCGGGCAGTGCCCTGCTGCCCTGGGCCCCCAGGTTCCTGCAGAAGAAGGCTGCACAAAAGCCCGCCCGCCTGCTGAGAAGCATGCTGCCGCTGGTTGGCATTGTTCCAGAGCAATACAACACCATGGATGCATGGACCGAACACATGCTGGATGCGCTGGATGCACACTTTTCACAAGTGCCCTTCCTGCTCGGGCAGCAACCCAGCCTGGGCGACTTCAGCCTGGTGGGCACCATGTACGGTCACCTGGGCCGGGATCCCTGGCCAAAACGTGAACTGATTGATCCGCGCAGGCACCTGAGCGCATGGCTGGAGCGCATGAAAAACCCGGCAGAACATGCAGGCCGCGGACTGATGGCAGACGACCAGTTGCCCGCCAGCCTGGCACCGGTATTCAAGTCGGTGTTCGAGGAATTCATTCCCATGGTTGAGAACATCGGCAGGCAGGCCACTGACTATGCAAGACAGCATGGCCTGAACAAGCGCCTTCCGCGGCGCATCGGTGAAGTCACCACCACCATGGGCGGCAAACCATTCAAACGGGGTGCACTGCCCTACATGATCTGGATGGTGCAGCGTGCACTGGATTGCTACCTGCTGATGCCAGCCAGCGAACAGCAGCAGGTGAAGGCCTGGCTGCGACAGCATCATGCGGAACACATTCTTGACATGCAACTACCGCGCGTGGAGCGCAGGGCCCTGACAGTGGCCGTCACTGGATTACCCCAACACAACATGGAGCAGGCAGCTTGAAGAAAACAGTCGTCATTACCGGTGCATCAGCAGGTATCGGACGGGCATTGGCCCTTGAATTTGCAAAGCGAGGCTACAACCTGGGTCTGTGTGCCAGGCGCACAGACAAGCTGGAGGCACTGCGTGCTGAAATTGCCCTGCTGCCCGGTTGTCAGAACCTGGACATTGAAATTGCCGAACTGGATGTGAACAAGACTGATGAGGTGGGCCCTGTGCTGCATGGCCTGTTCCAGGGACTGGGCAAGGTGGATGTGGTGATTGTGAATGCCGGTGTGAACCAGATCACCGGCGTGGGCAAGGGCCAGCTGCAACAGGAACTGGGCCTGGTGCAGACCAACCTGCTGGGCGCAATTGCCACAGTGCATGCGGCTGTTGAATATTTCAAGAAAGCCGGTGGGGGCCACGTGGTGGGCATTTCATCCCTGGCCTCACTGACACCGATTCCCACCCAGGCCGCCTACTGCGCAACCAAGGCCGGCTTCTCGATGTACCTGGATGCAGCTGCAATCGAGCTGAGAAAATACAGGATTGATGTCACCAAGATTCTGCCCGGATTTGTAAAAACCGAGATCGTGGCTGACATGGACAAGTATCCATTCCTGGTGTCTGCAGAACAGGCGGCCAGGGAAATGGCCAATCACATCGAGAAGCGCAAGAGCACCGGGGTGGTTCCGGCATACCCCTGGAAGCTCTTGAAACCGCTGCTGGGCAACATGCCCTCTTCGGTGTGGCGCTACCTGAAATAAGCCACCCATGAAAACATCCTGGTCCGCATTCGGCTTTCTGCTGGTGGCCACTGCAATTGGCCTTCTGGAATGGCTTGCAAGCCAGCAGCCAGCCCGCAATGAACTGGTGATCACGCGCGCGCAGCAGGCCTTCGTTCGGGAGCAGGTGCTGAAAGCCGGAGAACAGGGTGCGCCGGCTGGCCAGGTCAACCCGCAGGCGAACGTGGACAAGGCACTGGCCGCCTACATTGATGAAGAAATCCTTTACAGGGAAGGCATGAGGCTGGGCCTTGAAAAAGACGACCTGATCGTGAAGCGCCGGGTGGTGCAGAAAATGCGTTTCCTGCTGGAAGACATGACCCCACTCCAGCCACCCACCGCCGCCCAGCTGCAAACCTGGCTGGAACAGAATCCGGCACGCTACCAGACCGGTGAAAAAATCCAGTTCGAGCATCATTTTTTCAGCAGGGCCAAGCGCGGCGATGAGGCCATCGAGCAGGCCCGGGCAGCGCTGGCTGAACTGCAGGCTGGAAAGGAAATTGCAGCCGACCCCACGCCATTGCAATCGGACTCAACTGGCCTGGACAGGTACCAGGTCAGCCGGGAAATCGGCCTGAATGCCAGCAATGCCCTGTTTGACTCGCCCCTGGGTGCATGGGGCGAACCGGTGCAGTCTGCACTGGGTGTGCACCTGTTCAAGGTGACTTCAAGGCAACCCGGGCGATTGATGACTGTTGAAGAGGCCGGTCAGCAACTGGTTGCCGACCTGGTGGCCGCCCAGCGGGAAACACTGGATCAAGCCAGCATGGCAGCCTTGCGCTCCACCTATGAAGTCAGGGTGGAACCATGAGGATAATCAGTGCCGGCCTGTTTCTGCTGTTCATGTACCTGGTGATGCTGCTGACCTGGCAACCTGCCCATGCACATGAAATGGGCACCTCCGCCCTGGTACTTCATGAGCAGCAAACTGGAAGCGGCCTGTTCGTGTTCAAGCGAACCGTGAGTGCAGATGGAAAAGTGCCTCCGATTGATTTCAGTTTTTCACCGGGCTGTGAACTTCGCAACATCGGCACGGAATGGGAAGAAGACACAGAAGTGATCCAGCGAGGCACTTTTCACTGCGGTACCCGGCTGGACAAACACAGGATCACGGCCACCGGCTTCACCCGCCTTTCACCGGAACTCATCGTGCTGGCCACACCCATGGAAGGTGAGCGGATTCACAAGGTGCTGAACCCGGGCAACCAAGAACTGCGATTTGGCAGGGAAGAAACCGACACCGCCGCAATCGGCCATTTGCCGCCTTACCTGCTGATCGGAATTGAACACATTGTGTTCGGGCTTGACCATGTGCTGTTTGTCACTGGCCTTTACCTGCTATGGCGCAAGCGAAGGCAAAGCACTGGTCAATTGTTCGGCCAGTTCACCCTGTTCACCGTGGGTCACAGCCTGACCCTGGCCCTGCTGGTGCTGGGCTGGATTGCCGT
>DASUDJ010000391.1:0-3369 GCA_036275635.1 Limnobacter sp.
TGAAGCCATCCTGAACAGCCTGATTGACAACCTGGGGAGCAACCCCAATGCTGATGGTCTTGATGCAGCAATTGATGCGGTGCTCGACCAGATCAGCCTTCTTGAATCAAGTTTCGAACCCGTATTTGAAAACCTGGCCAATGATGTGCAATCAGAGGTCAGCGCACAGCAGGGCCTGTCGAGCACCGACCTGAGCCTTTCCATTCTTGATGATGCCGGCTCGGTGTCTTCAGGCCTGGCTGACCTGCTGGGTAATGCGACTGCGGATGCCGGTACTCAACTGCAGGGTCTGCTTAACTTGGGCAACACCTTCGACGGCATCACCTCCCTGCTGCCACCTCTTCCGGGCCTGGACATCAGTCCTGTTACAGATCCGATAACCGACATTGTGGATGGCGTGATTGGTGGTGTGACTGATCCGGTGATTGACATTGTGGATGGCGTGATTGGTGGTGTGACTGATCCGGTGATTGACATCGTGGATGGCGTGGTGGGCGGCGTCACCGATCCGGTAACCGACATCGTGGATGGTGTTGTGGGCGGCGTAACCGATCCTGTCATTGATGTTGTGGATGGTGTACTGGATGGTGTAACCGATCCAATTATCGATACGATCGGTCTTTTGTCCGGTTCGGTTTCCACTTCAGGCACAGAATCAGATGGCGGGTTGCTGGGTTCACTCAGCAGTGGCATTTCATCCAATGCAGGTTCTGATACTGGCTTGCTGGGTGGCACACTCGATTCGCTGGACCCGTTGAAGTAAGGGTTCTGGGGAGGCCCTAAATGGGGCGGTGCATGAATTGAATCCAAATCGGACTGCGCTTCGTATAAACTATGGAGAAGTCCAGATTTGAATAGAAAGCATGCCCGAATCACAAATTCAACTTTCCGTGTATTCCGAGACATCTCCTCCACAGGGGGAGCTGATGGGTTCGCACGGCCTTGCCTCGATTGAATTTTTTGATGGCACCCAGCCCTCCGGTTCTCATGCAGGGGTTTCAATCAGCTTCATGGACGGGCTAGGCGCTGGCACGCTTTTGCCGGGCAAGGTTTCTGGCCTTGGCGATTTGCGTTGTATTTCACAGGCCTGCATCAGTGATGTGAGCCTCATTCAGGACAACCTGCCCAACCCTCTATTCGATACAGGCCTGCTGGTCGACAACAGCCTGCAAGGTACGGTGAACAGCATGAGTGAAGACATTTCCTTTGAAGAATTGAATGCCGAGTTGCTTTGCTCGCTTCCCCAGGTCAAACAGGCCCTGAACGGTGACATGGATGGCCCGCAAGTCAGCCAATTGATCGCCGAGCTTCAGAGTCATCTGCTTGAACTGAATGCTGTCAGCCAGGAGCTGTTCGGCGATTTCTCCGCTGAGTTGAACAGTGCAATTCTTGAAGCTGAGTCCGGCTCAACGGATTCTTTGTTGACCCTGATTGATCAGGACGGAAACCTCTTCGCCGATCCGGCTACCAGCCATAACCTGCCTGGTACAGGCAATGAAGCGACGCTTGACGGCCTGTTTACCGCGCCAGAGGCTTTCCCGCTCACCCTTGATTTTTCAAATCAGCACGGTATACAGGAAGCGTCGGAATTGTTTGCTGCAACCAGTGGCTCAGGTTCTTCCATCAGCAGCACCGCTCATTCCGACTCCAGCGACGGACTGGTGGGCAGCGCGGGCAACAGCCCGGATTTCTCCTGATCGCCTAAATGGGCTGAGGTCAAGTCTTCAGCCTGTCGAAGGTGATCACATGATCCAGCTCAAGCTTGATACCTATTGGTTCCCCAATCGCATGATTGTGGTGACTGGGCACCAGGGCAAGCACCTGCACGCCGCTTTCCAGTTCCAGGGTGTAAAGAAAATCCGCGCCGCGGAATGCCTTTCGGACCACCTTGGCCTGCATCGGGCTGGCATCATCATGAATGATGTCGTCTGGGCGAATCAGCACATCAAACTCATCGCTTTCAGGTAACTGGTCTTCAGTCAGGCGAAGGTGGGCCAGTTCCATCTGCAGTCCCTGCTCGGTTTTCCGCCCGGGCAGAAATACACCCTGGCCAATGAAATCCGCCACCATGCGTGAATTCGGCTGGTGGTACAGGCTGTAGGAGGAGCCCCACTGCTGCAATTCGCCAGCATGCATCACGCCAATTCGGTCGGCCATGCTGAACGCTTCATACTGGTCGTGAGTGACCAGTATTGCACTCATGTTCTCGGCTTTCAGAATCTCCCGCACCTCGAAGGTGAGCCTTTCCTTCAATTCAACATCCAGGTTGGAGAAAGGTTCATCCAGCAGGATCAGGGTGGGTTTGGGCGCAAGGGCCCTTGCCAATGCAACCCGTTGCTGCTGGCCGCCTGACAGCTCATGGGGGTAACGCTCCGCCAGTGCTTCCAGGCCGATCAGGGACAGCAGTTCGCTGCTCCGGGCGCGCTTTTCCTGTTCGCTGCGCTTGTGCAGGCCAAATTCAATATTGTTTCTCACATTCAGATGTGGAAACAGGGCGTAGTCCTGGAACACCACGCCAACATTCCTCTTTTCGGGGCTGCGGACACGGCCCGGTTCGCTGGCTTTCTCGCCATTTAACAGGATGTTGCCGTTCGATGGCATCAGAAATCCGGCAATTGCGCGCAGAAGCGTTGTTTTGCCGCATCCGGAGGGGCCCAGCAAGCAGGCGATTTCTCCCTGGGCCAGCTCGAAGCTGACATTCCGCACGGCTGCGGCGCTTCCGCGGTTGTAGGAAATACTGAGGTTTTCAATGGCCAAAGCCGGAAATTCTTTCATGTTGACAGGTGGTTCAATGGGTTTGCTTCACACTTCGGCTTGTTTCAAGGTACCAGACCTGAACTTAAAGTAAAATCATTCTCACTTGTATTTTGCCATGTCTGGGCGGTTGGTTTGTTTACACTGGGCTTGAGAAGTCGTATTTCCGTGGGGTTGCTGGCGCTGCTGCTCCTGCTGCCTTTCCTTCATTTGCTGGGACTGGCCGCCTCCAGCTTGGTCCAGGCACCAGGAATACTGGCCCACCTGGCTGTCACCATTCTTCCTGACCTGGTCTTGCAAACCGTTTACCTGTGCGCAGGTGTTGTCGTGCTCACCAGCACCATGGGCGTGTTGCCGGCCTGGTGGGTGTCTGCCCATGAATTTCCCGGTCGGAAGTGGCTGGAATGGTTGCTGCTGTTGCCAATGGCGATGCCATCCTATGTCATCGCCTACGCCTACACGGATGCCCTGCAGTATTCCGGCTGGCTGGCCAGCCGCCTGCGCGACATATTTGGCAATGATTTCCGCATTCCTGAAATCCGTTCAACCACCGGTGCCATTCTTGTACTGGGTTTCGTGTTGTATCCCTATGTGTACATCATGGCCAGAACAGCC
>DASUDJ010000392.1:0-3765 GCA_036275635.1 Limnobacter sp.
GGGAGACACGGCCAGAAGCGGAGCGACACAGTCGCATCCGCGGCCACCTTCTGAATCTCACTCTGTATCCCCCACAGGCGTCCCTATCCCAAGGTACTTTTTGCGGCGGCCTGCCACTCCTTCAGGAAATTCCCGCGCCAGTTCCTGCGATAATGAACCAGTAGCAACCACTGTTGAACCGTCCATGCTTGTTGTACTTTCTCCGGCAAAATCACTGGATTACGAAACTCCCCTGTCTGTTTCAGCAAGTACCCAGCCCCGCTTCATCAAGCAGGCTGCCGAGCTTGTGGACATCCTGCGTCCGATGAGCCCTGCTGACCTTTCCGGCCTGATGTCGATTTCCGACAAGCTGGGCGTGTTGAATGCCACCCGCTATGCGGAATGGTCCCCACGCTTTACGCACGACAATTCCCGGCAGGCCCTGCTGGCCTTCAATGGGGATGTATACGACGGTTTCAATGCGAAAACCCTGGATGAGGAAGGCCTGCAGTTTGCCCAGCAGCATGTGCGCATCCTTTCGGGTCTTTATGGCATTCTGAGGCCACTTGACCTGATGCAGCCTTACCGCCTTGAAATGGGTACACGGCTTTCCAACCCCGCTGGCAAAGACCTCTATGCTTTCTGGAAAAAGACAGTGGCACCCGCATTGAATGAAGAGCTTGACCCCAAGAACCCGGTGCTGGTGAACCTGGCGTCAGACGAATATTTCAAGTCTGTTGACACAAAGGCGCTGAAAGCCCGCATCGTGCAGCCGGTCTTTCAGGACGGAAAAAACGGGCAATTCAAGATCATCAGTTTTTTCGCCAAGAAGGCCCGGGGCCTGATGGCCCGCTACATTGTTGACCATCGCATCACCGATGCGGAGCAACTGAAAAATTTCACAGTGGACGGGTATGCTTTTGCACCTGACGCCTCCTCTGACAACACCTGGGTATTTCGACGCAAGGAAGCCTGATTTTGACCATTCCCCATATCCTGATCAGCAATGATGACGGCTACAGCGCGCCTGGCATCCTGGCCTTGCATGCCGCCTTGCTGGAGCGTTTTGGCAGCGCGGTTCACCTGGAAGTGATGGCGCCGGAGCAGGACCGTTCCGGCGTATCCAATGCCCTGACCCTTGACCGACCGCTCAGTGTTCGCAAGGCAGCCAATGGCTTTCTCTATGTGAACGGTACGCCCACCGATTGTGTGCACCTGGCCGTCACGGGCCTGCTGAAGCAGCGCCCTAACCTGGTGGTGTCGGGTATCAACAATGGCGCCAACATGGGTGATGACACCATTTATTCCGGCACCGTGGCGGCGGCGATGGAAGGCTTTCAGTGCGGCTTGCCGGCAATCGCCTTTTCACTGGCCGGTAAGGGTTACGCCCACCTGGACAGTGCCGCGCGGGTGGCTGCGGATATCGTGGAACGCTTCCTGAGCAATCCCGAGGGGCTTGAACACTGCCTGCTGAATGTGAACATTCCGCCGATTTCCTATGAGGACATGCAGGGTTATGAGTGCACGAGGCTGGGCAAGCGGCATCATGCCGAGCCCGTGTTGCCGATTGAAAATCCAAAGGGTGAAACCGTTTACTGGATCGGCCCACCCGGTGGCGCCAAGGATGCAGGTCCTGGCACTGATTTCCATGCCATCACCCAAGGCAAAATCTCGATCAGCCCCCTGAAAGCGGACCTGACCCACAATGACCAGATGAAAACGGTGGCAGACTGGATCTGAAGCGACAATCATGGATCAAAAGCCTCGTTTCAAGCCGGCACCTGCGCTGATTACCCAGTCTGCGCGCAAACTGGACCGCATTCCGGAAAGGCTTGGTGGTGCAAGCCTCACGTCCGAAAGGGCGCGTGCGCACCTGGTGCAGAAACTGAAATCGCTGGGTATTCATAACCAGCAGGTTCTGGATGTGATTGGTCACGTTCCCCGGCACCTGTTCGTTGATGAGGCGTTTGCATCCCGCGCCTATGAAGACGCTGCCCTGCCGATCGGGCACCAGCAGACAATTTCCCGGCCCTTTACAGTGGCCCGTTTTGCTGAATATGCGCTGGATGGTCGACAGTCACTGAACAGCGTGCTTGAAGTGGGTGCAGGCTGCGGTTACCAGGCCGCAGTGTTTGCGGAAATTGCAAAAACCGTGGTCAGCATTGAACGCATCGAGGCGCTTTACCACAAGGCGCAGCACCACCTGAAACTTGCCGGCTACCCGAAAGTCAGAGTCATACACGGCGATGGCTTGCAGGGCTTGCCAGCCCAAAGCCCATTTGATGTGATCATCGTGGCTGCTGCAGGCCTGGAAATTCCGCAGGCATTGCTGAAACAATTGAAGGTGGGTGGGCGACTGATTGTTCCCGTGGCTGACCAGAATCAGCAAAACCTGGTTATCGTTGACCGACTCAGCAATGACACCTGGCACCGCGAGAAGAAAGACTTGGTAAAATTCGTACCCCTGTTACAAGGAACCCGTATTGTATGAAACCTGGCATCCTGACCAGCGCCCGCCTGCCGGGCTTCAGCCATTCCCTGTTTGTCGGTCTTGCAACACTGTTTCTTCTGTCCGCCTGCAGTACCACCGGCAACCAGGCCCCCGTCATTGACCGCCTGCCGTCAAAATCCACAGACGCTGCTGCTTCAGGCGATGGCGTTTACGTGGTGAAGGCAGGCGACACCCTGTACAGCATCGCCCTGGACAATGGCCTGGACTGGCGCGAACTGGCCAAAGCCAACAACCTGGCAGACCCAAGCAAGATTGTGGTCGGCCAGAAACTGCGCATCACCGGTGGCAGCCAATCAGCCTCTACAACTGCATCTGCTTCAAGTGATGGTGTTGTGGAAGTAACCCCGATCGCGCCCGCAGGCGGTGCAAAACCGGTAGAAGCGGTACCAGTAAAGCCGGCAGCGCCTGAAATCAAGCCGCCTGCACCCATGGCGGTTACCCTTGGTTTCATCTGGCCCCACCCGGGAGAAATCATCCAGGGGTACAAAGCCGGCGTCAACAAGGGAATTGATCTTGCCGCCAAAGTCGGTGATCCCGTTGTGGCCTCACAGGCAGGGCGGGTTGTGTATTCCGGCAATGCCTTGCGGGGTTATGGCAACCTGATCATCCTGAAGCATGACAACAACCTGCTGACTGCCTATGCGCACAACAAGACCCTGCTGGTGAAGGAGGGTGAACCAGTCACCAAGGGGCAGAAAATTGCTGAGGCTGGCCAGTCTGACACCGACCGCCCAAAACTGCATTTCGAAGTGCGCAAGCAGGGCAAGCCAGTCGACCCGATGGACTACCTGCCGGCCCGCTGAATTTTAAAAACAGGGTTTTACAAAACTGAGCCATGGGCCGAAAAAAAATCAAGGAAAGAACACCGGTGGTGTTTCCACAGGTGCAGGTGACCATCCAGTCAATCGACCTGGATGGCAACGGAATAGGGCATGTGGACGGAAAGGTCCATTTCATTGATGGTGCAATCACGGGCGAAACCGTCGTTGCAGAAGTCACCCGCAGCAAGCCCAGCTACTCCAAGGGCAGAACGCTGACAGTGCTTAATTCAGTGTCTACCCGTACCACGCCCAAATGCCCCCATTTTGGCGTGTGTGGTGGATGCGCCGTACAGCATATTGAACCGAATGCACAGGTGGCCATCAAGAACCGTGCGCTGGAAGACCTGCTTGAGCGAATTGGCCGGCAAAAGCCGGAGCAGATGCTGCCACCCATTTATGGCTCATTCTGGGGTTATCGCCACAGGGCCCGCCTCAGCACACGGTTTGTCATCA
>DASUDJ010000393.1:0-15588 GCA_036275635.1 Limnobacter sp.
GAACACGCACCGGGAAGGTGATGACTAGCCGTGGATCATTCGCTTGCTCGGCCTTTTGAAGAATGGATTGCTTGATGGTGGCCACCGTGTCTTCACACACCCACTGGCCGCACAGGCGGCAATGCAGGTGGGCTGCGCGGGCGTAGATCAGCTTCAGGTGGTCATTGATTTCCGTCATGGTGCCCACGGTGCTGCGGGAAGTACGCACCGGGTTGGCCTGGTCGATCGCAATTGCGGGCAGCACGCCTTCAATGCTGTCGACATCAGGCTTGTCCATGCGGTCGAGGAACTGGCGGGCGTAGGGAGAAAAAGTTTCCACGTAGCGGCGCTGGCCCTCCGCATAAAGCGTGTCAAAAACCAGCGAACTTTTGCCACTGCCGGATACACCGGTGAACACGGTGATTTCACCAGTCTTGATTTCAATGTCGAGGTTTTTCAGGTTGTGCTGGCGCGCCCCCTTGATCCGGATGAAATTGCCAAGGTAAGAGGAATCGGGCTGGGATTTCTTTTTACTGGTCATTGGGGGCCTGCATCTTGAAACGTTTACTTCAGGCCTTTGATTGTAATGGCTGTGGCGGCCTAACCGGGATTAAGCCGCCCGCCTGCTGGCAATTATGAAAACCTGTGGGTAATCAATGCCGTGAATAGGGTTGAACCCGTTGGCGAACGCCTGGCGCTTCTATCTGGTTCCTTAAATGAACAGCAGCTGATCTCAGGGTTTCAATGCGCACATTGCCCAGTAAGGGCGTGTGGGCGCCCGAGGGAATAAGGTCCCGTGTGGCTTCAAAAGCAGAATGAAGATCACCCCCAGGCAAGTGGTCCAAGTTCAGCGCCCTGTAACAATTTGTTGCCTCATGATGAGGCAAGACGGAGGCCACCAGGCTTTCGGCCAGGCGAATATGGGTCTCGAATGTGTTGGCCTCCTGTTGGGCATCCACCAGCGTCTTCGTGGATTTGCCCTTGTCTGCACGCTGCAGGTCAGGTTTGTAAGTGCGATTGACCACTGCATCAAGGCAAACCTTCAGGTTTGCAGCCTTCTCGTGGACCACCCGACTGCAATTGGCCAGGACTTCGAGCTTCTCCAATACAGGGTTGGCCGCAGCTGGCGGTGTAGCAAGCCGCTTGCATTGCTTGATGTAATCCTTCGCCAGCGAATCCACCGATTTGGTCAAGGCACTCGATTCTTTTTTCATGGTGTTTACATCAGGAATGAAACCATCCAGGACTGCAGTGCTGTGCCGTAACTGGACATGAAGATTTGCAGGGGAAGTCTGCATGGTGATTGCTCCTGATGTGTTGAAGGAGCGCTTGGTGAACAATTGGATTGAAAAGGTTCGAAAAGATTTGACTGTCAAGGAAACAGTTTGCCGGTGGTTCATTCTTCCCGGCTCAGGCAGCTTGTTGTGCAGAAATAAAAAATCCCGCCTGGGCCTGGAAGCCCGGCGGGATCAGTCATGCAGCCTGTTGCAGATGAAAGGCTGAACAAGCCTCAGGATGCTTGTGCCAACCGGCGCCTGCGTACACCCTGTGCCAGGGTTTCAAGCACCTGCAGGCTGTCGTCCCAGCCCACACAGCCATCGGTAATACTCTGCCCGTAGGTCAACGGCTTTCCGGGCTCCAGGTCCTGCCGGCCTTCCACAAGATGGCTTTCAACCATCACACCCATGATGCGGGCATCACCGGCAGCAAGCTGTTCTGCAATGTTTTCACAAACCCCCACTTGGTTCTTGGGCACCTTGCTGCTGTTGCCGTGACTTGCATCAATCATGATGCGGGCGGCCAGGCCAGCCTTTCCGATGTCAGCAGCGGCGGCTTCCACAGAGGCGGCATCATAGTTCGGCCCTTTGCCGCCACGCAAAATGATGTGGCAGTCTTCATTGCCCGAGGTGCTGACAATCGCACTGCGGCCTTCCTTGGTTACGCTCAGGAAGTGGTGCGGATGCTGGGCGGCCTTGATGGCGTCTACTGCAATTTTCACGTTGCCGTCAGTGCCATTCTTGAACCCAACCGGGCAGCTCAGGCCGCTGGACAACTCTCGATGAATCTGGCTTTCGGTGGTGCGGGCACCAATTGCACCCCAGCTGACCAGGTCTGCAATGTACTGGGGGGTGATCATGTCAAGGAACTCGGTACCCGCAGGCAAGCCAAGGCCATTGATGTTCAGCAGCACCTCGCGGGCCATGCGAAGGCCCTTGTTGATTTCGAAGCTGCCATCCAGGTTGGGGTCATTGATCAAACCCTTCCAGCCCACCGTGGTGCGGGGCTTCTCGAAGTACACCCGCATCACGATTTCCAGGTCATCAGCATACTTTGTGCGGCAGGCCATCAGCTTGTTGGCGTATTCCATTGCGGCCTTCACATCATGGATTGAACAGGGCCCCATGACCACGATCAGGCGGTCATCACCACCATGCAGGATTTTATGCAGGGCCGATCGGCATCCCGCAACAGTGGTTGCAATGGCGGGCGTGATGGGCACTTCTGCAATCAAGTCAGCAGGCGTGGTCAATTCTTTGATTTCTTTGATTCTCAAGTCGTCTGTTACCGTGTTCATGCCAATGCTCCTGAAGTTTGGCGCGCTTTTTATTCAAAATGCTGGTTCAAAAAAAACCGCCAGGTGTTTCAGGCCTGGCGGTTTCGGGATTCTGTTGAATGATGTGCTTTTCAGGCACAACCCTTTTCCGCCGCCTGCCTGAACCAGGCATGGAAGCTGAAAAAAGAATAAAAAGAGGAAGAGGGCTTTCCGTTCATCTCGTCAATTTAATCAATTCGCAGCATGAGCGCAAGTAGCGCCAACCCAGAGTTTATCAAGGTGGGATTCAATAATTACAAAACTCATTGAAAATCAGGGAACTTTCAGAAAACAAGGTGGATGCGGCTGCACCCGAAGTGTCAGCCCCCCAGTCTGATTCATCACCCACGGGCACAACTCGTACTGCAGCATGCAAATCCGCCTGCAGCAGATGTTCACGAACCTGGGCGACAACTCCAATAACTGGAACAGCAGGTCGAGAATATGCGAAGCGCATGCCCTCCCTACATGATGCAAACCCCTTACCCTTGCAGACTGGCCCTGCAGGAATCCAGCCCCGGCAAGGTCCTCTGTGCAACCCATGAAAGGCTTTACTGCGTACCCCCCATGACCAGGCCGTCGATGCGTAGTGTGGGCTGACCCACACCCACCGGTACGCTTTGGCCTTCCTTGCCGCAGGTGCCAACACCATCATCCAGGGCCATGTCATTGCCAACCATGCTGATGCGGGTGAGCGAATCGGGACCATTGCCAATCAAGGTTGCACCCTTCAATGGATAGGTGATTTTTCCGTTCTCGATTTTGTAGGCCAGCGAGGCGGAGAAAACGAACTTGCCGCTGGTGATATCAACCTGTCCGCCTCCGAAATTGGCTGCATACACTCCATCTTTCACGCTGGCGATGATTTCCTCGGGGGTTTTGTCGCCATTCAGCATGTAGGTGTTGGTCATGCGCGGCATGGGCAAATGTGCGAAGCTTTCGCGGCGGCCATTGCCGGTAACCGGCATTTTCATCAGCCGCGCATTGGTGATGTCCTGGATGTAGCCTTTCAGGATGCCATCTTCAATCAGGGTGGTGCACTCGGTCTTGTTGCCTTCATCATCAATATTCAGGGAGCCGCGCCGGTTGGCCAGTGTGCCGTCATCCACCACGGTGACGCCTTTTGACGCCACCCGCTGGCCGATCATGCCAGAGAATGCGCTGCTGCCCTTGCGGTTGAAATCGCCTTCAAGGCCATGGCCGATCGCTTCATGCAGCAGAATACCCGGCCAACCAGAGCCCAGCACCACGGTTTGCGCACCTGCTGGCGCAGGCCGTGCATCCAGGTTGATCAGCGCCTGGTCCACGGCCGTGTGGGCATGATGCATCAGGAATTCATCAGTGAACCTTGTGAAGTCATAACGGCCGCCCGCGCCTGATGAGCCGGTTTCCCGGCGCCCCTTCTGCTCGACCACCACGCTGACATTCACCCGTACCAGGGGCCGTACATCGGCCGCCAGAACACCATCACTTCGGGCCACCAATACCACGTCATACGCACCCACGATGTTGGCCATGACCTGCTTCACGCGCTTGTCCCGCTTGCGGGCGAACTGTTCAAGGCGCTTCAGCAATTCAACCTTTTCGGTGGAAGTGAGGGTGGGAATCGGGTTTAAGGGGCTGTAAAGCGCAAGGCTTTCCGCACCGGTGAAACCCTTGCCGGTTTTCAGGTTCCGGTTGGCTGTTTTTCCCAGGCTGGCTATTTCACGCACTGATTTGGCAGCAGCCAGGATGGGTTTGAATGCAATGTCGTCGGAATAGGCAAACGCGGTTTTGTCGCCACTGACTGCGCGCACACCCACGCCCTGTTCGATATTGTAGCTGCCGGATTTCACAATGCCTTCATCCAGCGACCAGCCTTCCACGCAGCCGTACTGGAAATAAAGATCGGCAAAGTCTACCCTGTGGGAAAAGATTTCCCCGAAGGCTTTCTGGATGTGGCCTTCATCAATGCCGTAGGGGGTCCACAACAGGCTTTGTGCGGTTGCAAGGTTGGAGATGGCTGGGTCAGCTACTTTCATGGTGAATCCTTTAAAGCACGCGGTGCGACAGGGCCGGCAGGCTGGTCCGCATGTCGTTTATCTTAGCAGGGTCGAAACGCCCAAGCACGATGCCTTGGCCTTCTCCCAGCATATTCTCGACTTCGCCCCAGGGGTTCACCCACATGGAATGCCCCCAGGTGCGGCGGCCATTTGCATGCACTCCGCCCTGACCACAGGAAAGGAAATAGCACTGGTTTTCAATCGCCCGCGCGCGGATTAAAACCTCCCAGTGGGCCATGCCGGTGGTGTATACAAACGCGGCCGGCAGTGCAATGATGTCCACTGGCCCCATGGAGCGGTAGAGTTCTGGAAAACGCAGGTCGTAACACACTGACAAGCCCACTTTCAGCCCATCAATATCCGCAACAGCCGGCTGCCTGCCCGGAGACAACACTTCCGATTCATCATACCTGTCGGTTCCTTTCTGGAATCGGAACAGGTGAATCTTGTCGTAGCGGGCAATGCGCTCACCTTGGGGATTGAACACCAGGGTGGCGTTGTATACCTTGTTTTCCTCGTCGCTCAGCAGGGGCATGGTTCCTGCAATCAGGTAGATGCTGTTTTCACGGGCCTGGTCAGCCAGGAATTGCTGGATGGGACCTTCACCCAAATGTTCTGCAATCTTGACCTTTTCCAGGTCCCGGTTGCCCATCATGCAAAAGTACTCGGGCAACACGACCAGCCGGGCGCCATGGCCGGCCGCCTCCCTGATCATCTGCCGCGACACATCCAGGTTCTGCTGAAGGTCAGGGGTTGAAACCATTTGCAGGCTTGCTACAGTCAGTGCCGAGTCGATTCTACTCATCATGTCATGGCCTCGAATTCACGGGGTTGGTCGGAACTTCCTGTACTTCGTTTTTGCGAACACGCTCAATCAAGGGGGCGGTCCAGGGACCACTCACCTTGTATTGAAACGAGAAAATTTTGGAAAGCGGGTCTTTGAAGACAAAGTCAGCTATCAGTGAAGCGATACCCACAGCCGGGTTGGCTGCCATCAGTGAATAGATCAGGGATCCACCTGTTGGGTTCAGATCTGGCAGTACCACGACATTCAGGTTCTGGGTTTCACTTTCCAGGTCCAGCTTTCCATCCATCAACACAGTGGCACTTGGCCCTGTCATTTTGAAGTTCTGTGTGCTGGCAACACCTTCCTTGAGTACTACATCTGCGTCCATGCTGTCGTAGGCGAAGCCTTCGGAAAACACGTCCTTGAAGTCTAGTGTGAGGCGTCTGGGTATGCTTTGCAAGGAAAGAACGCCCAAAAGCTTGGCCACACCCGGGTCTGCTTTCAGAAACTGGCCCTTGCTGCTTTTCAGTTTGAACTGCCCGCTGAGGCTTCCATAGTCGATATTTGTGGGGGCGTCATTCCAGCGCAGTCGGCCAGTCAGGCTTCCTTCACCCCCCTGAAAAACACCTGCCATACCCAAGCGGGTCAGCAGACCACCGGCATTTTTTACGGTCTGGTCCACATCAATGTCGGTGCGCTGGGTCTGCAGGTTTTCCCCGTACTGCCAAACGCCTTTCGCACTGGTGACCGACTCGGGGTTTTCAATCCGCAGTTCTTGCAGCTTCCATTCCTTGGGTCGCCCAGCCATCACCGCTCGGGCCTGTTCATCACGGGCCTGGTTGACAGCAATCAGCTTCAGTTTGCCCAGGGGTATGTCATTCAGGGTGAAGTTGTCGACCATCACATCCAGCGCCGGAATGCTGGAGGCGGGTTCCTCCACCAGGTCACGCATGTCGCTGTCGAGCGTCTTCGGAATGGTGAGGGTCTTGAAACGGGCGAGCACTGCGCCTTCCGGCCTTTGCGGATCGGCCACCCAGGTCAGGTAACCATCCACTCCCCTGGCTTTCAGGTCGAACTGCCAGCGCTTCTCAACTGTCCTGGCTGCCACTGAAACCCCCTCGAAAGATTTGCTGCCCATGTTCAGGCGACCTGCGGTCACCGCCACCTTCATCCGGAGTGCCGGGGCTGTGGTGGGGTCTGCAAGAAAGCTGCCCATCAGGCCCGCATTCGAAGGATTGCTGGCAGTGGAAGTGATTTCACTGAAAATTGAACGCCAGGTGTCCACGTCAATCAGGGGTACTCGGATGTCCCCCTGGATTCCAGTGGCCGGAGGTGCCAGGGGAGCTCCAACCGAAAACTGCATGGAGTCGATGCCCGGCTGGCCATTTTGCTGCAGCACCAGGGCACGAAGCTGGGCGACGGGTTTGCCGTCGGGCCCCAGGTCAACCTGCCAACGCTCGCCCTGGGCAGAACTTGTCTGGTTCAGCTTGAACGCCAGGCGAAGGTCCGCCTTTTTCTCAAAGGGTTCTGGCAGTTTTACCTGCAGGCCCTGCAACTGGCTGCTGACATCCACCGAGATACCTTCATCCTGGGTGGCCACCAACACGGTGTAATTGGTGCTGCCGTCCAGGTAAGGTTCAACCAGCGGGTTCAGGTACTGGGCAATGCCCCTTGATTTTGCGATGCCGCTGGCACGGATTTCCATTCGGCCGGCTGAATCCGTGGTGCCCTTTACCTGCACAGGCCCACCCAGCGCCTGCCCCTGCAACTGGTCAATGAACAGGCCCTGGTTGGAAAACTGAATCAGTCCGTCAATATTGCTGACCGTGGGCATGCCACGCACTACGCGGATTGAGTTGCCCTTGAGCATCAGACCGCCCTTTACCTGGGTCTGTTCAGGGTCTGCAATCGGTATGCTCAATCGAAGATCAAGGCTGGCATTGCCCGCCACCTCTGCATTGACCAAGGCCTCATTCAATATTTCCCGCACCGGGCTCTGGTTGACAAAGGCCACCATGCGCCCCAACTCTCCCTGCCCCTGGCCCTTGATTTCCAGCATGGGCTCCCAGGCATCCAGGTTGTCGATCCGCGCCTGCACGTTGCGCAGATTCACCCCCAGCGACTCTGCACTTCCCGCCTGAATCTGCATGCTTTTACCGTTGATGGTGACTTTTCCATTGACCTGCCGTATACCGGGCCAACCGGGGGCATAGGTCAACTCGCCATTGCTGAAAGGCACTTCAATCTTGAAAACACCGGGTCGGGAAGCCTTGTCGAACGGAAAATCCGCAAGTCGACCCGAGAGTTCGAACTGCCCATCCCGTGCCATGCCCGCCTTCAGGTTTTCAGCCATCCAGTCTCGTGCACTTGCACCAATGACCAGGGGCAAATAGCCCGAAACCCTGGCCAGTTCCGCCCGCATCAGCTTGCCCTTGATGTCGATGAAATCCGATTCATCACGATGGAACCGGTACACGCCAGCCACCTGGGCCTGCAGGTCACTGTTACTGGCCTGCATGTCCTGCACGATGAACTCGGCGGGTCGATCTGCTGTGAAAAGGTCACGCCACTGTCCCTTTCCCTGGATTGATTCGAACTCCAGGCTTTCAGCAGCAAACACCTCGGGCAGGGACACGGCCGAGCTCTCTCCAGACAATGCCCATTCACCCTGATTGTCGCTGCCGGAAAAACGACCACTGACATTCCTGAAACCGGTGACACGGCCTTCAGGATTGCCGGTTGGAGCGCGGTAAAGCGCTGTCAAGTGCTGAAAGTCCACATCTGACTTGAAAGACACCGGATTCTCATGGGGAACCTCACCTGCTGTTGTCCAGCTCAGGCTCATTCGCTTGATCTGCCCTGCCAGCTCGCTTGATTGCAACAAGGCTGCACTGGCCTGCTGACCCACATGCGGAGCCAGTCGAATGGCCAATTCCCGGGCCTGTGCTGCATCAAGGTTCAGGGCCTGGATGCTCCACTCGGTTCCCGAATCCAGCTTCTGCCGGCCCAGGGCAAGGTCAGTGGGGCCAAACTGTTTTTGTCCTGCGATCTGCCCTGCAAGCTGGTGAAGGGCAATCGAATCTGGCTGCAACAAGGCATGACCGCCAGACAATTCCACCAGTGCACTGGTGTTGGTCAGCACAAAAGGTTCAGCCTGTGATGCAGCGTTTGAAAAGCTGAGGCGGGCCACGCTGGCCTGCAGCAGGCTTCGCTGCACGAGCCCCTCGTCAAAATCAAGCCAGAAGCGTCCTTCCGGCTGATTCACGGCAATATTCAGCCCGAGGGATTCAAAAGCGGATTGCAGGGGAGAAAACTGGTCCAGCTGCGCATGCATGTAGGCAGTGCCCTTCCAGCGTGCAATGTCGCCAAGCCTGCCCTGCAACAGCGGGGTACGGAAATCCAGTGCCGCATCCAGTGGTGTCTGCGACAACATGGGCAAGCGGAGCTGAAGGCCTGCCTGGTGGCGACCCAGGCTGTTTTCCATCAACAGTTCCACATCGGTGACCTGGGCTGAGGGAAACTGGCCAGTTTCGTCTTTCCAGTCTGCACGGCCATTTTTCAGGAGAATCCGCTTCTGGTGAAGCAGCCAATCAAGGCCCGGGTTGCCCTTGGTGCCATCGTCCACGATTGGAATACCAGCCACTTCCACAACACCACTTGATGTGCGCACCAGGCTGATCACAGGTGCATGCACCTCCAGATTGCCCAGGCGCGGACTGAAGGCCAGCAGGCTTGGCAGGGACACATCAAGCCGCAGTTTGTCAGCCTTGAAACCTGGCTCGCCGGATGGTTGGGGCAAGCTGACCTGGTGGATCAGCAGTTGGGGCCCCAGGCCCTGCCAACTGGCTTCGATCCTGCCCAGTTCGATTGGGAGATTGGCCTGGCGCTGAATGAAAGACTGTATCTGCGGCCTGTATCGATCAATGTCGGGCAGTACCCACCACTTGATGGCCAGCAGTGCAACACAGACGGGCACGTAAACCGCAATCAGCAGCCAGAACAGGCCATGTGCAATGCGCTTGGGCACTTGATTGCCCAGGGCATTCCGGATCTGCATTTGAATTGTGCCGAGCTGCAAAAAAAGCCACCTGATTGTTCATCAACACCTGTAGTACGCTATTGTAGAACCAAGCATCCTCCTTATTCACCCGCTCAGGCATGAACAAACCATCGCATTTCAACCCGGCCGTGTGGCCCTCCCATTCAGAATATGCCAGGCGCTGGTTGAATCGCTTTCCCGACTGGGACACAGCAGGTGATGATGAAACCGACCTGCTCGACTGTATCGAGAACTGGCTTGAGAAAGCCCGCACCCTGACCGAGGAAAAAGAGCTGATGGCAGAACTGCGCTTGGTTCGCCAGCGCAGCATGCTGGAAATCATCCGGCGGGACCTGCAGGGCAAGGTTGATCTGTTTGAAGTAACCGAGGCCCTGTCCTTCCTGGCCGATGCAGCAGTGCAGATCGGCCTGAAGCTGAGCCATCGCCTGCAGGCGGAACGCTACGGAGAGCCTGCCAACGGCGATTGCCTGATGGTGGTCGGCATGGGCAAGCTGGGGGGGTTCGAGTTGAATGCCTCCAGCGACATCGACCTGATTTTCCTGTACAACCAGGAAGGCGAAACACGGGGCGGCCCCGCCGGGAAAAGCCAGTCGCATGCAGAATTCTTCAGCCAGGTGGGCAAACGCCTGATCAAGATTATTTCGGAAGTGACTGAAGACGGTTTTGTATTCCGGGTGGACATGCGACTGCGGCCCAATGGCGATTCAGGCCCGCTGGTGGCCAGCCTTGACATGCTGGAAGAATACTTCGTGGTGCAGGGGCGGGAATGGGAGCGCTATGCCTGGATCAAGGCCCGCGTGGTGAACTGGGCAGTTGATCCCGAACAGGATGCGGCTTTTCAACGCGGACTGGACAACCTGGACAATATTGTCCATCCCTTTGTGTACAGGAAATACCTTGATTTCGGTTCAATCCGGGCCTTGCGGGCGCTGCATGTGCAGATCCGCAACGAGGTCAGCAAGCGGGAAAGCCAGCATCCGGGCTCGGTGCATGTGAAACTGGGCCGGGGTGGAATCCGGGAAATTGAATTCACTGCGCAGGCCTTCCAGTTGATCCGCGGTGGGCGGGAGCCACGCCTGCAGTTGCGGCGCACGGTGGATGTGCTGGAGGTGTGTACTGAACTGGGCCTGATCAGCCAGAGTGACCATCAGAACATGGTGGAGGCCTATTATTTCCTGCGCAACCTGGAGCACCGCCTGCAGTACGTGGATGATGCGCAAACCCACCGGCTGCCCGCCTCGCAGGCAGAGGTTCAGAAAATCGCCATGTCGATGGGCTTTGCCGACCCGGAAAGCTTCATGAAACAGCTGAAAAGCCACATGACCTACGTGGCGGGGCATTTCGACCAGGTATTCGGCGACAAGCAGGAGGATGAGGAAACACCCAGCCTGGAGCTACCCTGGCCGGATACCCTGACACAGGGCTTTGCCCATCCGCAGGCTGCACAGGAACGTTACAGGCACCTGGTGGAATCCGGGCGTTACCAGACCCTGCCAAATGCGCACAAGGAGCGCGTGGACAGGCTGATGCCTGCCCTGCTGGCCGCAGCCAGTGCTTCAGCCGCGCCTGACTCCTGCTGGCGCTATTGCTGTGATCTGATTGAAACAGTGGCCCGTCGGGGGGCCTACCTCAGCCTGCTGGATGAATACCCGATTGCCCGGATGCGAGTGTGCAGGATGCTGGCTGCCAGCCCTTGGGCAGCCAACTTCCTGATACGCCACCCCCTGCTGCTGGATGAACTGCTGGACAGCCGCACCCTGCTGACACCACCCGATTTCGGGCAGTGGAAACAGCAGTTGCGGGAATTGCTGGGCCAGGCAAGATTGCCTGACGGGCAACCCGACCTGGAAAGGCAAATGGACCTGATCCGCGAGCAGCATCATGCCCAGTTGTTCCGGGTGCTGGCGCAGGACCTGGAAAAACTGCTGACGGTGGAACATGTGTCGGACCTGCTGTCTGAACTGGCAGACTGCACCCTGGAGGTGATACTTGAGCAGGCCTGGGAGCAACTGCCAAAGCGGCATCGCGCCCAGCCCCGCTTTGCAGTGGTGGCTTATGGCAAGCACGGCGGAAAGGAACTGGGTTACTCTTCCGACCTGGACCTGATTTTCCTGTTTGAAGACGAGGACGACCGGGCGCCCGACCTGTATGCCCAACTGGCCAAGCGCATGAACCGCTGGCTGACCACGCAGACAGCCGCTGGCACCCTGTTTGAAACCGACTTTCGCTTGCGGCCCAACGGTGAGGCGGGCCTGCTGGTCAGCAGTGTGGCCTCGTTTGAAGACTACCAGCGCAGGGAAGGTGGCGTGGGTGCCTGGTTCTGGGAACACCAGGCTTTGACCCGTGCACGCTTCTGCGTGGGTGATGCTGCAATTGGTGAAAAATTCGAACAACTGCGGGCGGAAATTCTTCAACTGCCCAGGCAATGGGACCAGGTAAAAAAAGAAGTCATCATGATGCGGCAGAAAATGCTGGATGGTCACCCCAACCATTCCGACCTGTTCGATGTAAAGCATGATGAAGGCGGCATGGTGGATGTGGAGTTCATGGTGCAGGCCCTGGTGCTGGGCCACTCCAGCAGTTATCCGGAGCTGACCCGGAACAAGGGCAATATTGCGCTGCTGAAAAAATCCGGGGAACTGGGCCTTGTACCTTCAGACCTGGCCAATGCAGTGGCGGATGCCTACCGGCAGTTGCGCGCCAAGCAGCATGCGCTTCGACTGGCAGGCCAGGACAACTCAAGAACCAGCGACCCTGCACTGATCATGATGCGAAAGCCAATTCGCCAGTTGTGGACCATCCTGATGGCGTGAAGAAGGGTTCGCTACGGCGAATCAGCGTGGAACCGTGACCTGAACCATCCGCTTTTGCAGGGTGCCTGTTTTACGGGCCAGGAACGGAGAGTTCCTGCGTTTGTCGAAATAGCGCGGTGCAGGCAGCATGCCAGCCATGCGGGCCGCCTGGAAACTGCTGAGCTGGGCTGCACTGACACCGAAATGGTGTTTTGCGCCTGCCTGAGCGCCATACACCCCATTGCCCCATTCCACCACGTTCAGGTACACCTCGAGAATTCGGCGCTTGTCCCACAGGGCCTCGATCATCAGGGCAATCACCAGCTCCTGCGCCTTGCGAATGTAGCTGCGCTTGCTGGTCAGGAACAGGTTTTTCGCCAGTTGCTGGGTAATGGTAGAGCCACCGTGGGTGACGCGCCCCCGCCTTTCGTTGCGCTTGATGGCCAGTTCAATTGCGGCCACCTCCACACCCCTGTGGGTCATGAAACCGCTGTCCTCGGCAGCAATCACGGCGCGTTTGAGGTTCAGGGAAATCTGCTCATACGGCACCCATTCATGCTTCAACTGGAAATCCGGTTCGGTCTTCCGGATTTCGGCCAGCCTGTTGCGCATGAAACTGGTGTTGTCCGGGTTGGTGTGGGTCCAGGCGGCGATTTGCACCAGGTACCACAATTGCAGCAACACCACGGCACAGAAGCCCCAAAAGAAAATTCTCCACAGCCACACCAGTGGATTCAGCGTCATTTTTCGGGAAGCTTTTTTCATGATTGCACTTGGTCTTTGCTTTTATTCTTTGGCCAGCAGCTTTTGTCGAACTTTTACAAGGGTTTGAAGGGCGTCGGGTGACTGGCCTGTCCAGCCTTCAAAAGCCAGTTGAGCCTGGAATACCAGCATACCCAGGCCGTCACTGCAGGCCAGGCCTGCATGTTCCACTGCCTGGATGAAAGGGGTTGCGCCTGCAGAGTACATCATGTCGTACACCAGCACAGTGCGTTCCAGCCAATCGGGGTGAAATTGCGGTACTTCTCCCTTCAGGCTGCTGGAGGAGGCATTCACCAGGATAACCGGTGCGGCCGGCAGATCAAAATGGGAGGGCGGTGTGTCCAGGCTTCCACCACCCGCCGGCAATTCAATCGCCTCGGCCCGTTGAGCCAGCTCAACTGCCTTGGCTGAAGTTCGATTCAATATCGTCAGGTGTTGAATGCCTGCCTGCTGAAAGGCCGAAATACAGCCGCTGGCAGCACCACCCGCACCGATCATCACCACCTGGCAGAGCGGCAGGTCCAGGCCCAGGGTGTGAAGCTGTCGTGCCAGATCCCGACACAAGCCACCGCCATCGGTGTTGTCGGCCTTGATCCGGCCATCCGGCAGAAAACTCAGGGTGTTGGCCGCGGCTGCGAATTCCGCAGCCGGGGACAGTTCATCCGCCAGGCTGAAGGCCTGCAACTTGAAGGGGATGGTGACATTGGCGCCTTTCACACCGGCGGACTGCAGGGCTTTCACGGTCTGTTCGAAACCATTCAGCGGGGCCAACAGGCGCCGATACTGAAGGGGGATTTCAAGCTGTGCCGCGAAATCCGCATGGATGGCTGGCGACATGCTGTGCGCAATCGGATTGCCGAGCACCACGTAACGGGAAATTGAAGAAGTGGGGGTGATCAATTGTGCATCTCCATGAACTCGGCATCTGGTGCTCAATACTCGGTGCTGATGGTGTCGCGGCTGAACACCCAGGTGCGGGTGATGGCCAGCACATCCGCCTTTTTGCGCATGTCTGAAGGAAAGGCGGCGAAAGGCGAAGACATTCTCAGGATTCTCAATGCGGCCCGGTCCAGCGTGGCGGACCCTGAAGAGCGGTCAATTTCCACATCATCCAGCGTACCGTCTGCACGAATGTATGCAGTCAGGCGCAGCTTGCCATAAATCCGGCCCTTCAGTTCTTCCGGGTAATTCTGGTTGCCCACCTCCTCTACCCTGGCGCGCCATGCCTCTTCATAGATCGCAAAAGCGTAGGGCGAAGTACTGGGCGAGAAAAAATGCTTGCGGGGGCGCTCGTTGTAACTCTTGATGTTGTCGGCAATTTCCGCCTGCAGGCGCTTGATTTCAAGTGCGCGCTGGCTTTTTTGATCTTCCCCCGCCCGTGTTTCGGTGGGTTGCCGGTCAGGATTGCTGCGCAACTCGGCACCAGCCAGGTTTCGCTGCAACGCTTCCAGTTCCTTCAGCCGCGCTTCAGTGGCAATCAATTCCCGCTGCCTGACCGCATCATCGCCCTGGCCAGGCAGGGTGGTGGCACGCCCCTGGTCTGCCTGCCCGCCACCGTCCAGGGCAACCTGCGCCAACACTTTTGCATCAGAAGGCGTTTTCTTAGACTGGGCATTCACCAGGATGACTTCCAGCGGGCGGTTGGCAGCAGGCTTTGCCTCAGGGCGAGAGAAATGCACGGTCAGCAAGAGCAGATGACAGAATGCCGACAATGCAAATGCCTTGCGCATGTTCACGTCAAGGAATCTCCGGTGGGCGCTGGCAGTCCTTCAGTTTCACCCGCCTCGACCACATCAAGCGGTGCCTCGGCCGGGACCGGCAGTTTACTGGCGATCTCGATTTCCTCTTCATCCTCTTCATCCAGCAGGCGAGTGGGCGTGCCTTTCTTCAAGGCCAGCAGCTTGCATGAAACAGTCAGCGTCAGTTCATCCACCTGGTCCAGCTCAACCTCGACCTGCACGCCGCGGCCTGGGGAAGTCACACCCACCAGCCGCACAAACAGCGGAATTTCATCCAGGCGCACCAGTTCATCTTTCACCACCACGCCATCAAACTGCTTGCGCCCTTTTTGTTGTATCCAGCGCAGGCACCAGTAACGCTCCATGCTTTGCTGAAACTCGGCATAGGCCTTGTAGGTCACATCGAAGCTGTTGACCGCAGACAACAGCTCGGCATCGGTTGCAGTGTAGACAGGCGCCTCCTGCCTCAACAGGGAAATCAGCTGCTGCTGGTTCACCAGGTCAACGTAACGGCGCAGCGGCGACGTGCTCCAGGCGTATTGCGGCACACCCAGCCCCACATGGGGTGCTGCATGGGTGGACATGCGAACCCGGCCCATGGGTGGCTGCACCCGGTAAATCCCGGTGACCTTGAAATCATGCAGCATGCCGCCCCACTCCCGGTTCACGTAGATCATCCACTCGGCCACCAGCAGGTCCAGGGGTGCATCCCGGCGACGCGGCTGTATGTCCACGGTGCCGTCTTCATTCACATAGAAGTTGAAATCAATCCGGCTGTGTTTCTCGGGTTGACCACGCACAATCTCCCGCTCCATGCGAAGCACGCAAGAGCTT
>DASUDJ010000394.1:0-7516 GCA_036275635.1 Limnobacter sp.
GCAGCACCACTGCAAAACCGGCGTCGCGAAGTTCTTCAGCCAGGGTAAAGGCCCGTCGGGCGGTGCCTTCGCCCTGGTGCACCACGTACACATCCAGGTCGGCCGTGTCATCAGGCTGGTTCACTTCCAGGTACAGCTCAAGCAGGCGCTCAAGGCCAATTGCGAAACCGATGGCTGGTGTGGGCTTGCCTCCCAGGATTTCAATCAGGCCATCATAACGGCCACCGCCACAGATCGTACCCTGGGTACCCAGTGAATCAGTAATCCACTCGAACACGGTCAGGTTGTAATAATCAAGTCCGCGGACAAGGCGCGGATTTTCAATATAACGCACACCCGCATCATCCAGCAGGCGCTTCACCCCCTGGTAATGGGCAATAGACTCTGAGCCCAGGAACTCCGACAGGCGCGGGGCATTGTTCACCATGTCCTGCATGGCTGGGTTTTTCGTGTCCAGGATACGCAGGGGGTTGCTGTACAGCCTACGCTTTGCATCCTCATCCAGCAGTTCCTGGTGGCCTTCAAAATAGTTGATCAACGCTTGCCTGTGAGCAAGGCGTTCAGGTGCTTCGCCCAGGCAGTTGATCTCGAGACGCACGTCTTCAAGGCCCATTTCGCGCCAGAGTCGGGACAACATCACGATCAGTTCTGCATCAATATCCGGTCCAGCAAAGCCCAGCGCCTCCACATCAAGTTGGTGGAACTGGCGGTAGCGACCCCGCTGGGGCCGCTCATGACGGAACACCGGACCCATGGAGTACACGCGCTGGGGTGCAGCATAGGTCAGGTTGTGCTGGATGGCGGCCCTGGCAATCCCTGCCGTGAATTCAGGCCGCAGGGTCAGTTCATCGCCGTTCAGGCGGTCGACAAAGCTGAACATTTCTTTTTCAACAATGTCGGTCACCTCGCCGATGCCACGGCGGAACAGCGATGTGGGTTCAAGAACAGGAGTCTTGATCAGGCGGTAACCATAGGAAGTCAACCACTCACGCAGCATGACCTCCAGGTTTTCCCAATGGATACCTTCCACGGGCAGGACATCATTCATGCCCTTCACGGATTGAAGTCGGGTCTGCTTTTTTGCTTTGGATTGTTCCGGCGACTCAGGATGACTCATTGAAGCATTCAAGTTTATTTCTCAACCTGATATTGTCGCCGATTCTGGGCCTACTTGTGGGTGGCGGAGTACCTTTGCTCGACATAACGCTGTACTATCGCCTGAAATTCCTGGGCGATGTTCTCGCCTTTCAATGTGACTGTGCGTTTGCCATCCAGGAAAACCGGGGCGGATGGCGCTTCGCCCGTGCCGGGCAGTGAGATGCCGATGTCAGCATGCTTGCTTTCGCCTGGCCCATTCACCACGCAGCCCATCACGGCCACTTTCATTTCCTCCACGCCGGGAAACTGGTTTTTCCAGATGGGCATCTGGTCCCGCAGGTAGGTTTGTATCTGGTCTGCCAGTTCCTGGAACACAGTGCTGGTTGTGCGGCCACAACCCGGGCAGGCGATAACCTGCGGGGTGAAAGCGCGCAAACCGAGTGACTGAAGAATTTCTTGCCCAACCACCACTTCCTTGCAGCGGTCACCATTTGGCTCGGGGGTCAGCGACACTCGAATGGTGTCACCAATGCCCTCCTGAAGCAGCACCGACAGTGCAGCCGTGGAGGCCACGATCCCCTTGGTGCCCATGCCCGCCTCGGTCAGACCCAGGTGCAGGGGAAATTCACTGCGACCAGCCAGCTCTCGGTACACGGCAATCAGATCCTGCACCTGGCTGACCTTGCAGGACAGCACGATCTTGTTGGCTGGCAAACCCAGCTCCACCGCCTTGTGGGCACTGCTGACAGCTGATTCAATCAGGGCCTGGTACATCAACTGCTGTGCAGGAAGGGGGTCATCTTTCTGGCCATTCTCGTCCATCATGCGGGCCAGCAGGTTCTGATCCAGGCTGCCCCAGTTCACGCCGATGCGAACCGGCTTGTCATACTGGGCTGCAATTGAAATCATGGCAGCAAAATTGTCATCACGGGAGCGGGCGGAACCCACATTGCCGGGGTTGATGCGGTACTTCGACAAGGCCTGAGCACAATCCGGATATTTCTGCAAAAGCAGGTGGCCGTTGTAATGAAAATCGCCCACCAGCGGTACGGGGATTCGCATCTTGTCCAGTTGCTCCCGGATGTAGGGAACCGCTTCAGCAGAAGCATCGTTGTTCACCGTGATGCGGACCATTTCACTGCCCGCCAGGTACAGCGACTTGATCTGCAGTGCGGTGTTCAGTGCATCTGCCGTATCGGTATTGGTCATGGACTGCACCAGGACAGGTGCCCCACCGCCAATCGACACTGCATGTTCTTTCCAGCGGACCTCGACAAGATGGGTTTGCCGCCGTTTCAGCGGAGAGTTTTGGATCACGATGAATGGTGTGCGGAAAAGTTGACCGGGAGTGACAGGCTCCGGGATGGAGCCTGTTGCTGCCAGCAATTATTGCATGCCAGGCGCGGGCTGAGGTGCCTGATGATTGCCTATTGTGCGGGGTTCACAGCAAGTTACTGCACGGTGAGGCGTGCCACTTCGCCCTTGATCGAGGTGCTCAGGTCCACCGGCTTTCCGCCGGAAGTCACGCTGACTGACTTCGCGTTACCCACGATCAGCTTGAAAGGTGCCTGACCCTTGATTTCAAGCCTGCTGCCTGCCTGGTTCAATTGTGAAATCAGCACTTTGTCATTTGCATCACGCACGGTTACCCAGGACTGCTCCTGGAAACTGAAACTCAGTGCTCCGGCGGAAGCTACAGGTGCAACAACAGCAGGCGCCTGGCTTGCTGGAGCAGGAGCAGCAGGAGTTGCGATTGCAGGTGCCGCGGATTGTCCGACAGCAGGCTTTGCAGGCGATGACCCAGCTGATGACGCACCAGGCAGGACAGGTGCGCTCGAATTGCCGGCAGCGGAAGGTGCAGCAGTCGGGCTGACAGCCGCTGCGTTGCCAGTCGCGCCGCTGGATGAGCCCGCGCTGCCTGTGGCTGGGGTACCACCAGAAGCACCGGCAGTTGCATCAACCGAAGTGTTGGCTGCCGGTTGCTGCAAGGCCGGGAATATTGGAGTGACTGCAGCGCTGGCTGTGGGATCTGTACCGGATGGCAGGCTGGTTGAAGGCGCTTGCGGCACCTGGGCTGTTTCACTGCCGACCGGGGGCATAGAATTTGGCTCAGACTGGCTGACCGGATCTGTTGCATCCGGGTCGGTCACTTCTGCGTTCTGGTTTTCGAGGAAAACAGGAATATAAAACACAGCAAGCACAGCCACAGCAGCCAGGGCAATTCCATATCCCAGTGACTTTTTACCTGCCTTGCGATCGAAATTCAAAGAGGACAGCCGCTTGGAGCTGTTGGGCATTTTTGGCTCAATAGGCTCGTTGCGTGCAGCATCAGCTTGCCCTGTCCGCGTCGAACTGCTGGCCGCTACACTTCCCCCCTCTGAAAAACCAAAGGAAAGAATGACGGGTGTGGGGTCCATTTTCAAAGCCTTGCAGTAACTCTTGATGAAGGCCTTTGCAAAAGTCTCCGGTGGGAGACGGCTGACATCCCCACTTTCAATCGCCAGCAGTTGCCTTTCATTGATCTTGGTCTGAGCGCTGATGTCACTGAGCGAATAGCCCGCCTTTTCACGGGCAGCACGGAGTATTTCCCCGGGATTCTGACCTGATTCAAGCAGGGTCAGGTTGGGATGCTTTTCACCGGAAAGCCCCCCACCGGTCTGCTCTGCCTTGAGTTCAGGTACGGTGCCGGCAGCGGACAACCCGGATTTGCTTACTGCACGATTTTCATTCATTTGATCATTCCATGCGTCGGAAGCTCGCTTGCCACCGATCAGTATTTGTTTTATCCATCCCGATACCACCTTCGAAGCATAATCCATGCGAGTCAGAAGGTTCAAGCGGTTTAATTTGAAAATTCAAGGCTTTGGAAAGTTTTTTCAGAAACTACCGCAAGTCGCGGGAAATAGTAGGTAAAAACTCTCATCCAAAAGGGGTAGACATACTGCTCCAAACCCGTATTTCATGAGCAATTGTATGACAAAGGCTACACATCAACACTTCAATTACCCCGTTTGGAGGAAGCCCTCAATTCTGACACCGGCACTGTGCTGACGGAGCGTTCACGAACCCTGGTTCTGTCCATGACCTCACCCGCCAGTTGTCCGCAGGCGGCGTCGATGTCATCACCACGGGTTTTGCGCACAGTAGTGACCACCCCACCTTCAGCCAGGATATCAAGAAACGTCTTGATGGCAGGGGGTGTTGACTTCAGCAGACCTGACTCCGGGAATGGGTTGAAAGGGATCAGGTTGAATTTGCAGGGCACGATGCTCGCGATATCAAGCAACTGGCGGGCATGTTCCGGACTGTCATTCACGCCGTCCAGCATCACGTATTCGAAGGTGATGAAGTCGCGTGGTGCAAATTTCAGGTAGCGCAGGCAGGCGTCCAGCAGTTCGCGCAAGGGGTATTTTTTGTTCAGGGGCACCAGGTGGTCACGCAGTGCATCATTCGGTGCATGCAGAGAGACAGCCAGTGCAACCGGACAGTCCTGCGACAGCCTGTCCATGAAAGGCACAACACCCGAGGTGGACACGGTAACCCGCCTGCGTGACAAGCCGTAAGCCGTGTCATCCAGCATCAACTGCAAGGCTGGCACCAAGGCATCATAGTTCAGCAGCGGTTCGCCCATGCCCATCATCACCACGTTGGTGACCGGGCGCTCTTGTGCATAAACACGGTCGCCCGCATCACGAAGCAGTATGTTGGCCTTCCACAGTTGGGCCACGATTTCCGCAGTACTCAGATTTCGGGAAAAGCCCTGCTTGCCGGTTGAACAGAAACGGCAGTTCACTGCACAGCCCGCCTGGGAGCTCACGCAGAGCGTGCCTCGACGCTCTTCGGGAATGAAGACCGTTTCAACAGCATCACCCCGACCTACATCAAACAACCACTTGCGAGTGCCATCTTTGGAAACATGATCCGAAATGATGGCCGGAGCCTGGATGCAGGCACGGGAACCCAGGTTTTGCCTGAAAGACTTGGCCAGATCGGTCATGGACTCGAAATTGTCCACTCCGGATTGGTGAATCCACTTGGCCAGCTGCTTTGCGCGGAAGGGCTTTTCTCCCAGCGCGCCACACCATTGAATCAACTCCGGTACCGAATATTCCAGCAGATTGTCGAGTTGTGTGCTCATGGTGTGTCCTTTGAAAGCAAACGGGGACGCGATGCGCCCCCGTTTTTCTGCACTGTTCGCTTGACCAGACCCGGTCTGATTAGCGTGTGAATACCTGGGAAGCAGGGAAGAAATAGGCAATTTCAACCGCTGCTGTTTCGGGTGCATCAGAGCCGTGCACAGCATTTGCATCAATGCTTTCAGCAAAATCAGCACGGATTGTGCCTGGTGCTGCTTCCTTGGGGTTGGTCGCGCCCATCAGTTCACGGTTCTTGGCGATTGCGTTTTCGCCTTCCAGGGCCTGGATCATCACTGGGCCGGAAATCATGAAGTCAACCAAGTCCTTGAAGAAAGGACGTGCCTTGTGCACTGCATAGAAGCCTTCCGCTTCTGCACGTGACAGGTGGGCCATGCGCGCAGCAACCACTTTCAGGCCAGCTGCTTCAAAACGGCTGTAAATTTGACCAATAACGTTTTTTGCAACAGCATCAGGTTTGATGATGGACAGTGTGCGCTCGATTGCCATGGTGTAACGACTCCGAAAAAATTAGAAAAGCGAGAAATTAGCCCAAGATTATAGCCTGTCTGGATTGAAAACCCAATCGGATGCCCAGCCCACTACCCCATTTGAAACTTTTTCCGCCGGAAGGTACTCTAATTTCCAGCAACACATGTTTTGCAAAGGAGCGAAAACACATGTCTGAATTCAGAACTGCACAATTTGGTCGCACTGCGGGTGCAGTTTCCACTGTGGAAACGAACCGTGTCCTGCGAAATACCTACTTTCTGCTGGCCCTCTCCATGGTGCCAACAGCCTTGGGCGCTTTTGCCGGTATCCAGTTCGGATTCTTCCGCCTGTTTGCTGGCAGCCCGATCCTGTCATTTGTTGTGATGCTGGCGGCCATGTTCGGCTTCATCTGGGGCATTCAACGTAACCGCAACAACTCGTTCGGCGTGGTGCTCATGCTGGGCTTCACCTTCTTCATGGGCCTGATGCTGTCCGGTATCCTGTCGGTGGCACTCAGTTTGTCCAATGGTGGTTCCATCATCATGATGGCAGCGCTGGGTACAGCCGGTATTTTCTTTGGCCTGGCCAGTTATGCTGCGGTGACCAAGCGTGATTTCACCAACATGGGCAAGGGCCTTCTGATCGGCCTGGTGATGGTGATTGTGGCTTCAGTGGCCAACATCTTCCTGCAAATGCCAGCCCTGTCCCTGACCATTTCAACAATCTGTGTGGGTCTGTTTTCGCTCTTCATCCTGTATGACCTGCAGCGGGTGATGCGCGGCGGAGAAACCAACTATATTTCAGCAGCCCTCAGCATTTACCTGAGCCTGTACAACCTGTTCGTGAATTTGCTGCAACTGCTCATGGTGTTCACAGGCGGAAGCCGCGAGTAATTCGAGGCAAACCACTGATCTGGCAGGGGTTTTCATGCCGCTCTGCAACATTGAAAACAGTTGCAGAACGGAACGCAAAGGTGGATTATGAAATCTCAGTTGATCGGTATACCTACCGATCGCCAGGTTGGTGGGGCAAAACCACCAACGAAAACGGGGCCCTCTGTGGCCCCGTTTATTATTTGGCCACCGTATATTGCTGGCCCGGTTCATTTTATGACTGCAACAATGATTTCAAGCAACTGGATCGGCCCCTGACAATTCCTGGGCCTCTGCAACAGTTACCGACGGAATTTCGCTGCAATCCACCCTTTCAAACACAGCAATCGATTCCACATGCGAGGTGTGTGGGAACATGTTCACAACACCTGCCTTCATCAACCTGTAAGTTCCCACATTGCAAAGTACTGCAGTGTCGCGGGCCAGGGTTGCCGGGTTGCAACTGACATACACGATGCGTTGCGGCTGAAACTCGGGCCGGGCACCCACGATGGCCTTGCAGATTTCAAGCGCACCATCACGGGGTGGATCAACAAGCACCTTGTCATGCTGACCCCAGCTTTCCCATTCGGGGGTTTCCACCTCGAACAGGTTGCGCACATGGAATTCGGTTTTGTCAGCCAGACCGTTCAGGCGTGCATTGTCACCCGCCCGGTCCACCAAATCCTGTGAGCCTTCAAAACCTTTCACATAACTGCTGCGGGTGGCCAGTGGCAAGGAAAAATTACCCAGGCCGCAGAACAGGTCCAGCACCCGATCTTCCGGTCTCAGGTCAAGCAGTGAAACTGCCCTGCTGATCATGGAGTCATTGATCAGGTGGTTCACCTGCGTGAAGTCGGTTGGGCGGAACCGCATGCGGATGTTGAAGCTGGGTATGCGGTAGGCCAGTTCCACCGGCTT
>DASUDJ010000395.1:0-4062 GCA_036275635.1 Limnobacter sp.
AATTCCAGAAGTAAATTGTTTCGCTGGATGGAAAACCCCTTGAAGATTCAATACCTCAAGGGGTTTTTTTTACTGCTCGTAAATCTGGATTTTTCCGCAACCGTCCAGCCTTTCCACCAGGTCGCTACCCATCAGTTTCGAGGGGGTATAAGCACCGCCTGCAATATTTTTTTCCATCAGGATAAAACTGGCCACGGCCAATGACCCAATCACGGTCAATGAATATCCATTTGCAGTTTTTACCCGGGCCACGGTTTTCCTGCCCTCTGCATTCGTGGCCTCACCCCAGACATAGGCTGGCATTTTCGCCCGCTGCTCTTCGCTGGGGCCTTCCACCTTTCCGGCCTGCTTTTTCAGGATACCCTGCACCAGCGACATGCCCAGGATAGGGCGAGCCAGGTTGGCCGCCCGCATCATGCGAACCGACTTCGGGGAGGATGGTATGTAGACCTGTATGTTCCGGATGCCCGTGCTGTGAAATGCGGTGGACACATCGCCCCATGGAATGGTGACAGCGAATTTGGTGCCGTTGCCAAAATTGATTTCACGGGTGTCATAGCCCAAGCCAACCGCCTTGATTTCACCGTCTTCGCGAATGCGTCCACCCAGCTTCATGGCTTCAACTGTTGTTTTCGCGGTGCCCGCGGACAGGCCGCTGCGAGAATCGAAGCCGAGTGCAAGGTGCGTGGCGTCCGGCATCAACTCATGAAGTCGGGCAGCTACGCAGTCAGTTGGAATCACGTCAAACCCGACACCCGGGCACAGGACAATTTTCTGTTTCCTGGCCTTGCCGCTCAGAGATTGCGCCAGTTCAAATACGGAAATTTCGCCGGTGATATCCAGGTAATGGGTTTTCGTCTGCAGGCAGGCCATCATCATCGGCTCTGCGGTTTCGGAAAATGGCCCGGCACAATGCAGTACCAGGTCCATGTCGGCCAGCCCCTGCAACAGGCCGGCTTCATCATCCAGTGAAAAAACACGGCTGGGTAAACTCAGTTTTCCGGCGAGCTCCCCAATCGCAGCAGCGTTCCGGCCAGCCAACACAGGCCGCATGCCGCGTTTTGCTGCCTCGCGCGCAATCATCTCGCCCGTGTAACCATTGGCGCCGTAAATCATCCAGGGCATTGTGTCTCCTATTGTGCTTCGGGGCGATTCCTATCGCCCCGTCTTTTTGGTCAAGATTCCAGTTTGGCTTTTACACGGTCAAGAAATGTACCCACCTGGGCATCGAACTCGGACTTCACAATGCCTTCTGCAATGCCTTTCATCAACCTTGGCACAGGCATCTCGAATTCGCCGGTGGAGCGGAAAGCAATGGTGCAGGAAGAGGCACCATCCTCCTTGATCACCCAGCCGCCAGATACAGTGGCATTGCCATCGCCAGGCACCGGATTCCAGTCAATCTTCGACTTTCCGTCGTTGGTGTACTTCACTGCATACTTCACCTGGTGAGAAATGCCGGCGGCACCAATCTTGGCCATTTCCCAGCGCCATACGCCATCCCCAAGATCAACAATCTTGTCCAGCTTGGGAAACAACGCGACCGTGTCGGCCACATCCACCAGCTGTTCAAATGCCTTTTTGGCGCCACAGGCCACCTTGAAAGACTTTTCGATTTTCACTTGTACATTTACCGCCATGTTCTCCCCTCGCTTTTATTGATGGTTTTGCACTACGTGCGGAAAGTGTATCGGTTAATTGCCAAGCTTGTTACCCCGATTGGTGTAACCAGCTTCAGCTTGTTTCCATCGACTTTTCATCTCCAGAAACTGAAAGCCGGGAGGGTTCTGTTAATGTTGCGGTGCAACTTTCCTGGTCTGCGAGGAAAGTGACGACAGTCAAAGAAGTTTCCGAAGTTGTAGGGGAAATTGTTGCAATGCGAAAAATTTTGTCGGTTTTTTCGAAAAGGTGCTCTAGAAAACAGGTGCATTTTTCGGCTTTTTCGGGTTGACAGTTGTTCACTGAAAGCGCATGTTACGCCTTAGTAACTTTGCAGTAATTTTGGTGACATTCAAGAGGTCAATCAACATGTCAAATTCACTTTTCGCCGTTTTTTCAGCTGTAGTGCTGATCGGCCTGGTCTACAGCGGTGCAAACCTGCTGACTTTCACTGCAGCCATTGGCGCAGCTGCACTGGGCTTTTACGCCTTGGGTGGCCTGGGTGAAACCGGCCTGATCGTGTTCGCAGCAATCTACCTGCCAATCGCCCTGGTGCTGAACGTGTCCGGCCTGCGCCGCGGCATCCTGACTGCGCCGATTTTCAAGGCTTTCAGCAAGGCGCTGCCTGCAATGAGCCCAACTGAAAAGGATGCGCTGGAAGCAGGCGATACTTGGTGGGAAGCTGACCTGTTTGGCGGCAAGCCTGACTGGGCCAAGCTGATGAATGTGAAGTACACCGAGCTGACAGCCGAAGAGAAGTCCTATCTCGACAACGAGACAGAAGAACTCTGCAAAATGCTGGACGACTGGAAAATCACGTTCGAGCTGAAAGACCTGCCACAGGAAGTGTGGGATTTCATGGGCAAGAAGAAATTCTTCGCCATGCTGATTTCCAAGGAGCACGGTGGCCTGGGCTTCTCCCCCTACGCTCAAAGCTGCGTGGTTGCCAAGATTGCAACCCGTTCATTGACAGCATCAGTTACCGTGATGGTCCCCAACTCATTGGGCCCAGGCGAACTGATCATGCACTACGGTACGCAAGAGCAGAAAGACTACTGGTTGCCCCGCCTGGTGGATGGCCGCGAAATTCCCTGTTTCGGTTTGACCGGTCCTGAAGTGGGTTCCGACGCTTCTGCAATTCCCGACACTGGCGTTGTTGTAAAGCGCAATGTGAACGGCAAGGAAGAACTGGGCATTGTGCTGAACTTCAGCAAGCGCTACATCACCCTGGCACCCGTGGCCACAGTGGTGGGTCTGGCATTCAAGCTGAAGGATCCACAAGGCCTGCTGGGCGACAAGAACAAGGTGGACTACGGCATTACCTGTGCCCTGTTGCCAGCCAACACACCGAATGTTCAGATCGGTCGCCGTCACTTCCCCGGTGCCGTGTTCATGAACGGCCCAATCATCGGCAACGATGTGTACATTCCCCTGAGCTCCATCATTGGTGGCCGTGAAATGGCCGGCAAGGGCTGGAGAATGCTGGTTGAGTGCCTGTCCGCAGGCCGTGGCATTTCCCTGCCGGCTTTGTCAGCTGCTTCAGGCTGGGGCATGTATCTGGCCACAGGCGCCTATGCCCGCATTCGCCGTCAGTTCAAGATGCCGATTGGCCGCTTTGAAGGCGTACAGGAAGCAACCGGCAAGATCGGTGGCCTGACCTACAAGCTGGAAGCATCCCGTGTGCTGACAGCCACAGCCTGTGCAGAATGTGCACCGTCCGTAGTAACTGCCATGATGAAGTACCACATGACTGAAATGATGCGCGAAATCATCCTGCGCTCCATGGATGTGCATGGTGGTCGAACCGTGATCCTTGGCCCACGCAATTACCTGGGCCAGGCTTACCAGGCCATGCCAGTGGCCATCACTGTTGAAGGCGCAAACATCATGACCCGTAACCTGATCGTGTTCGGTCAGGGTGCAATCCGCTGCCATCCCTGGGTACTGAAGGAAATGCAGGCTGCCCAGAACCCCAACAAGGCAGAAGGTCTGCGTGATTTCGACAAGGCATTCTTTGGTCACCTGGGCCACATTTTCAACCGCGCCATGCGTGCACTGGTCCTGGGCCTGACAGGTAACCGCCTGGCAAAAAGCCCTGTAAGCGGCCCAATGGCTGGCTATGCAAAGGCACTGGAACGTCGCTCTGCCGTGCTGGCCTTCACAGCCGACGTGGCCATGGGTGTACTGGGTGGTGAACTGAAGCGCCGCGAGCGTCTGTCAGCCCGTTTGGGTGACGTGCTCAGCCAGCTTTACATGGCCACAGCCGTACTGAAGTACTTTGAAACCAACGGCCGCATTGCAGATGAACTGCCGCACGCACAGTGGGCGATTGAAGACTCACTGGCCGAAATCGACAAGGCACTGAACGAGTTCAACCGCAACTTCCCCAACAAGGCTGTCGGC
>DASUDJ010000396.1:0-4699 GCA_036275635.1 Limnobacter sp.
TGGTGGCCGGCGCCGTGCTTGTTTACTGGGCATGGAACTGAAAGACCTGCCGCAGCTTCGGCTGCTGGAACAGACCACGGTTGCACAGGCCTACCCGCTTTTTTTCGTGAACTATGCCGTGCAACGCGGCTTCAAGGTCGAGCAGGTGCTTGAACACACCGGCCTTACCCTGGCCCAGTTGCAAGTTCCGAATGGCCGAATTGCGGCAGCCCAACATGGGCTGATCGTGATGAATCTGCTGAGCCTGTTCCAGAGCGAGCACATCGCAATCGACATTGGCCTGCAAAGCAGCCTGACCAAGGCGGGCATGATCGGCTTTGGCCTGATGAGCTGCGCCAGCCTGCGGGAGGCGATTGAACTGGGCATCCGCTACCTGCCCACCAAGGTGCCGTTTTACACCATCGACACCACCGAGGATGAACACCTGCTGATTTGCCACATCCGCGAGGCCATGCCGCTGGAACCAGTGCGCAAGTTCGCAATTGAAAACTTCATGATTGAAGTGTGGCGCCTGTTCGAAAGCCTGTTCAATCCGGGAAGCAAGCCGGTGAATGGGCAAAGCGGTTGGAGCGGAATCGAGTTGTGGTTTGACTGGCCCGAGCCCGCCTATTACGCCAGCTTTGCAAGCAGCCTGCCCAGGTGCAGGTTCAATGCCGCAGGCAACCAGATCCGTATTCCCGCCAGGTGGCTTGATCTGCCTTTGCCCACCGCCAATTCAGCTACTGCGCAGATGGTGATTCAGCAGTGTGAGCAGGAACTGGTGGCACTGGGCCTGGCTGACAACCTGGGCGCCCGCGTGAAGAACCTGCTGATTTGCCGTGAAGGCGGCTACCCGCAACTGGAAGACATGGCGCGCACGCTGCACATGTCGCCCCGGACCCTGAAAAGAAAGCTGCAGGCGGAAGGCCACAGTTTCAGCGACCTTTTGGCTGAGGTCATACAGCGTGATGCATGCCTGTTACTTGAAACCACCCGGCTGACGGTGGATGAAATCGCCAACAGGGTGGGCTACCAGGAAAGGGCCAATTTCACCAGGGCATTCAGGAAGCTGACCGGCAAAACACCGAGTGAATACCGGGAGTGGTTAGTCCAGGATAGAACACCACGGTAAAACACCCCGGTACAACATTAAGGCAGATTGAAGCACTTCAAATTGGCCAGGCGGGGGGTTTTACCGGAACTGGTGCTCGCATGGGTACGGGTGAATTGGTACACCCTTGCCCATTCAAGCTCATCCTGGTGAACGGCAAAAATCACCGTGCACTGCTTGCTGGCACCCGAACCCTCACATTTCGAGTCAATACTGACCGGCCTGTTTTCCATGTCTGCTAGCGCTAATGCCACATCCCTTGAAAGAATGTTTGCAGCTGACGACTGCTGTGAATCAGCCTGATATGGCTCACACAAAGGCTGCGACTTGAGTACCAGCTGACCGTTACCTAGCAGTGATGCGAGTGCCTCATGATCGGCCCTAGCCGGGTCTGACATGGATACCAGAAGTAGAGAAGCGGCCAGAACGAATGAGATGAAGCGCTTATTCATGACCCAGCACACCAAAATAAAGCTGCGTGTTGGATCCATAAGTACCTTTGAACCTGACAAGAAAACGCTCGGGAGAGTCGATACCCACCTTGTCTGATCCGTTTGTGTAATGCCAGATTCTGTCTTCGATGAATATTCCGATGTGCTTTTTTGGACTGCTACCCATGTGATTTCACCGGATGTTCGATGAAGGGGTTACAAATGCCAGGCAGGGATCAAGGCAAATGGGCCGGTCAGCCCATAAACCAATTGTCTTGCACCTGTTGAAAATCTCATCTACACGAATACAGACACCCTGGCCTCTTTTTTTCCAGGACATATTGCTGCACAACATTCCAAAACTGAGATCAAGTGCATGCGATACGAAGTGTGCACAGTGATTCAACCCAGCCGAATCGAACCCGGTAGAGCAAATTTCCTTGATATCCAACCCCTCATACTTTTCAAGATCTGCAGCTTTCAACCTTTCCAGCCTTAGTTTGCCTTGACAAACAAGCTCCATAAAAACCCTTACAAATTCATTTGAGTTCGCCAACTTAGCTGATCGGGATCAAGGGTGAGAAATTGTCCTTTTTACACATACCCCCTGTTTTCAGGAAATATTCCCGGGACGGCTGGGAGAAACTTCCTTACCTTGAAGGTATTCTGGAGAATTGTGTGCAAGGAGTACGCCCATGAAGTTGAAAATGACCGCCGTTGCTTTGACGATTGCACTGGCATTGACCGCCTGTTCCAAGAAGGAAGAAACCGTGGCTCCCGAGGCTGCAGCCCCGACAGCGCCAGCCGCCGCGCCACAGGCAGTCGCCTACGTAACCCACCAGGACGGACCCGTCACGATTTACTCACTGGCGGACTATTCAAAGATTGGTGAAATATCCGTTGGCGAAGGGGCGCGCGGCGTGGGCCTGACAGACGACGGCAAGCTGCTGGTGATTGCCGTGAAGGAAACCAAGGACCTTGCAATTGTAGACACTGCCACCAACCAGGTGGTGCGCCGTGTGCCGGTGGGCATCAACCCGGAATTCGTAAGGGTGCTGGGCAACCTGGCCTTTGTGGCCTATGAACCCGCAGCCAAGGGCGGACCACCACCCAAGCCCGGTTCTGCCGAAGCCAAGGCCCTGGAAAAGGAACGCGAGGACGGAGATGAACTGCCCGCGCAGGTGGCCATCATCGACCTGGTGAAGGGTGAAAAAATCAAGGAAATCACGGCCGGATTCGAGACTGAAGGCATTGAATTTTCAGGCGATGGCAAGCACATCATCGTGACCAATGAGGCAGATGAAAACGTGTCGGTGCACAGCATTGAAACCGGCGAGAAAATCAAGCAGATCGACACGGAAAAATACGGCATACGTCCCCGTGGCGTGAAGCGCTCACCGGATGGTGAGCATTTCGCAGTCACGCTGGAATACGGCAACAAGATGCTGATCCTGGACAAGAACTACAACGTGGTGAATGAGGCACCCACCGGAGAGGTGCCTTATGGCGTGACCTACACCCGGGATGGCTCTGAAATCGTGGTGGCACTGGCCCGCGGCAAGGCCATCCAGGTGTTCGATTCAAAAACCCTGGAACTGAAGCGTGAAATGCCGGTGGGTGACCGTTGCTGGCATTTCAGTTTCACACCGGATGACAAGCAGTTGATCGTGGCCTGCGGTCGCAGCAACAACATCCTGGTGCTGGACTATGCCACAGGTGAAAAGGTGAAAGACATTTCCGAGGGCAACATGCCCTGGGGAGTGATGGTCTATCCGAAGTCAGTGGGCTCGCTCGACATACCGGGCTGAAAGCCGCGCCTGTCCTTGATTTCAATCAAGGGCACAAGACAGGGGAGCCCCATGCAGGGCTCCTTTTTTTTCGCCTCAAAATTGCCACGTGTATTCTGAAATCAATTTTCCGCGTTAATGACTCTCAGAGGTTACAGCCTTGCAACCTGCAGTATCCGCTTAATGTTGATTCAGGAGTCAATCTATGAGGCGCATTTTCAATGTGATTGAAACCAGCCCGGCCATGCGGGCAGGAAAGGCACGAACGGCCCTGGCGGTCAGCAGTGCTCCAGCCGAAGCAGTTGAAGGCATCCAGTCCGCCTGGGCGAATGCACTGCGTTGCACATTCGAACGCGACCGTAGCGCACAACTGTGTCGGTTGGCCGAACACACCCAACAACTTGTGCAGCAATATCCAGACGATCCCCGGGTTCAGCTATGGAACGGCGTGGTGCTGACCGGTTATGCGAAGTCACTTGGGGGCCTGTGTGCGCTGCAGTTGCAGGCTGCTGCGAAAACCTCGCTGGAAAAGGCAATTGAACTGGCGCCTCAGGATGGCGCGGCTTACCTGTATCTCGGCTTGCTGTATGACCACAGCCCCACCGCCCCTTTCAGCTTTGGCGATGAAAACATGGCCCGAAGCCTTCTGGAAAAAGGCCTGGCGCTGACCTTGAATCTGGCCAGGCCTCTTCATTGCGCCTGAAAATTACCGGTTGGCAATGTACATCGTGATTTCAAAACCAAAGCGCATGTCCACAAACTGCGGGGTTGTCCAGCTCATCTCTCTCTCCAGGGTTCAGGTTATCGGGGCAGCTTGATTGCTGACCTCTTTCCGAAGTGTATTCAAACAGGGTCGGGAATATTGCCCGCCGCAGACTGGGAAAGGGATGCGCTGGTCAGGCCCCAGCCGATGGCCAGCTTGGTCAGTTCAATGTCATTACTCACATTCAGCTTTTTCTTGATCTGGTAATGAATGTTGTGAATGGTCTTTGAACTCAGGAACAGCAGTTCGCCGATCTGCTCGGCGGACTGACCTGCCACCAGCAGGCAGAGCACTTCGAATTCACGACTGCTGAGTTCATCCAGCCCGCCACGGTTGTTACGCAGGCGTGACAAAGCCATCAGTCGTGAAATATCGGCGCTGATGAAGGTGCGGCCCTCAAGCACCTCGGCAATTGCGCGCAGCAACACCTCGGGTCGGCTACTCTTGGTGACATATCCCCTGGCGCCCGCATCCATGCAGGCGCGCGCCAGCTCGATTGAGTTGTGCATGGTGAACATCAGCATGTGCACCTGCGGCCAGCGCGCAAGTACCCTTTGCACAAGCCCCAGGCCCACGGGCTCGGGCATGCTGATGTCGCAAATGATCAGCTGCGGCAAAGCCTGCTGGC